>CAUZIZ010000005.1:0-72354 GCA_963579905.1 Acidobacteria bacterium UBA6911
TCGACGCAGGCGAGAATCTGGCGCACCTCCTGGCGGCTCAAGACAACCGGCAGCTTCTTCTGTCGGGCGGGACGCACCAGACGCAGGGTCTTCCACTCCCGCCCATCGGCTAGAAGATCATGTAAGAGCCGCCATCTGACATAGCCGTTATCTTCGTAGGATGGGCACTCTTGCCCGTCACTTTCATCGACGGGCAGGAGTGCCCATCCTACAACGGACAGAGTGCTATCGATGTTCGTGGTTCGAGACAACCCAAAGTTTCTTTCTCGAATGGGGCCAGGGCTCCTGGGGGGACGACTGCCCTGAAACTTCATTTGCTGCTTGGAACGAAAGAAGCGTGTAACCCATTGATTTTGAGTTGGGCAGGAGTTTTTCCGAGCAATTGTCTGAAAACCGTGGCACGGCCTTCCAGGCCGTGATTGTGGAGCCTTCACGGGCAGGAATGCCCGTGCCACTATGGGATGTTTAAGTTTCTTTCCTGTACGATCCAGCGGTCTGCAGCCGGTGGCGCTGCTAAGCTGAAACTTCAAGAATTCGTCGCACGTGAATGATCCAACCTTCCTCGAGGCTTGGAGAGCACGCCGATCCAGGTCTCCGGCTCAGGTCTGTTGGTGGCGAAAGTGAGAGGTAATGGCCTCGGCATATTGCTCCACCTGGTCCCTCTCTTCTCCCTCGATCATGATCCTTACCAGAGGCTCGGTGCCCGAATAACGAACCAGGACTCTTCCACGGTTTCCCAGGTTCCGTTCGGCTTCCAGGATCTCTCGCTGTATCGCCGGGATGGTGGTGAAATCGAATTTTTCGGCAACTGGAACGCTGCGCTGGATCTGGGGGAAGGGCTCGAAGCCGGAACTCAGCTCTTTCAGGCCTCTGCCTTCCTCGATCACGATCTCGGCGACCTTCAGCGCCGTCAGGATACCGTCGCCCGACTTTGCATGGTGCCGTAGAATGATGTGTCCCGATTGCTCGCCTCCGAGGGGGTGGTTTCCGCGCTCCATCTCCTCCAGAACATGTCGATCCCCTACCGGGGTTCGAACCATCCGGATCCCTTTCTCTTTGAGGGCGAGCTGCAGGCCCAGATTGGCCATCACCGTGGTAACGACACAGCGAGTGTCAAGCTCGTTCCGATTCAGCAATTGGATGCCCAGGATGTAGAGAAGGTGGTCTCCATCGAAGATCTGGCCGGCACCGTCGGACATGATGCAGCGATCCGAATCCCCATCGAATGCGACTCCGAGATCTGCTCCACTTTCGACGACCGCCTTTGCCATCGCTTCGGGGTGTACGGCGCCGCAGTTCTGGTTGATGTTCCGGCCGTCGGGTTGGGTATTTTGACGGATAACGTTTGCTCCCATCCGTTCGAAGGCGCTCGGAGCCAGAGCGGATGCCGCCCCATTGGCACAGTCCAGCACAATCTTGAGGGGTGACAAGGACTCGAGATGTGAGATGGACTGAAGTGAGTCGAGGTACCGGTCGAAGCACTCGCCGTCGGAAGAGAAAGCTCCGCTTCCGTCGCCACGGAAGCTCCCCTCCTGTTCCCTTAGATCTTGTGGGGGAGAGGGAGCGGCTTCTACCGCATCCTCGAGGGACCGCTCCTGCTGATCGGAGAGCTTTGTCCCGGCGGCATGAAAGATCTTGAGTCCGTTGTCGCTGTAGATGTTGTGAGAAGCGGAGACGGCTAGGCCACCGTCACACCCCAGGTTATGGCAAAGGAAAGAAACCCCGGGGGTGGTCATTACACCAGCGTGCCGTACCGCTCCTCCCTGGCTCGCCAGGGCCTGGGTCAGTATCGATTCTATCCAGGGACTACTCTCTCGGGTATCCCGGCCGATGACGAGACGTCGTATTCCCAGCTGAGCCAGACAGGTCCCGACGCGCCATATTGTGTTGGCGTCCAGAGGATGCTTTCCTGCTACCCCCCGGATTCCGTCAGTCCCGAACAACCTTCCCATTCCTAGCGAACTCTCACTTTCACCTTTTCAGGTTGTAGCGATTCCAGTCGCAATAGTCCGGTCTGAGGAGGGATTATCTCAGGGACCAATTCATAGGGCTCGTCTCTGGGTTCAAGCTCGTCAACCAGGACACGAGCCTTGAAATCCTTGGCAGTGAGTTTGCCCTCAAAGGAGATTGGGACGGAACCCACCAGCTTCAGGGATCGAGTCAGGAGTCGTACTCCTTCTTTCTTGGGCTCGACCTCAATCGAAATCCTGGCAAAGCTCACCTCTCGTCTCTCTTCTTCGATGTCAATCTCGACTTCGACCGGGGTACTGAGGTCGACGCGCAAACGGGGATCTTGTGGATCGAGGGTCGCGCTACTGGTGAAGCTGGCAGAGCGGCCGCTGACATCGATCGGCAAGGTACGGGCTTGGGTCATCTTGTCGACACTGGACTGAGGTCCAGTAACGGTCACTTCGCTGGGCCAGGAACGAACGGCGGCAAGCTGGTAGCCTGGGGCGGGTTTCCCCTGGATTTCGGGCTCTACTCGAACCGTTTTTTCGGCAATCCGCTCCAGTTCCAGGCGCAGCCGTGCAGGGATGATCCCAAGTACCTCGACCCCCGACGGACCGTTCGTGATGTTCCGGTCTGCTGTCAGAGGGACGATTGCCGTCCCCGGTCTCGCGTCCTTGAAATCGATGACGGCCGACATCCGCCCTACCGACTCGACCCTCCGCTGAGCGCGAATGATGACGTCCACCTCTTTGGCGTAGTCCCCAGTGATCTCCAGGTCGACCGGCAGGTTATAGAACTCTACCGGCACTGAGATCGTCCGCTGGAAGTTCTGCTGGCTGCCTACCTGTAGCCACAGCAGGAAGGCAAGAAGCAGTGAGATCCCTTTCAGGCCGAGATTGTCCAAGAGTAGTCCACGAAGGAAGTTCATCCTGCTTCCTGCTGTCGCTCGGACGAGACAACCGTATCCGGCGCCTCGCTCACATGGGCCGTCTTCTGTAGGAAGGCCAGCAACCGGGGGCCGTCGAGATTGTGGGTCATTCGTCCCCGGGAGACCGCCGAGATTCGTCCGCTTTCCTCAGACACGATCACGACGATGGCGTCTGATTCTTCGGAGATGCCAATCCCAGCACGATGCCGACTCCCGGTTTCCTTGCTCAGGTAGGGGCTGGTAGTCAGTGGAAGAAAGCAGGCCGCAGCGGCGATGCGATCGTCCTGAACTACGACCGCGCCGTCGTGAAGAGGGCTTTTGGGATTGAAGATCGTCACCAATAGATCGTAGGACAAGAGGGAGTCCAGCTGGATTCCGGTTTCTATATAGTTCTTCAGGCCGATTCCACACTCAATTACGATCAGGGCGCCGATCCTCCGCTCTGAGAAAGTGGTAGCCGCCAGCACGATCTGTTCAAATCCTGCTTTCTCCTTATGGGAGAACAGACGTCTGACGAATCTGCCCCTTCCGATTGCGGCTAGACCCCTTCTGATCTCCTGCTGAAAGATAACGATCAAGGCCAGGATGAAATAGGTGAAGAAATTGGCAAACAGCCACTCCACGGTTCGCAGATCGAGAGAGCTGGTGAGGTAGTAGAAAAGGAAGAGAGCGCTCACCCCTAGTGTTATCTGCCAGCCTCTGGTGCCTTTGATGAGCACCAGGACATGGTAGATGATGAAGGCGATGACCAGGATATCGATGACGTCGAGGAGCCGAAGCTGAGACAGGGTGAAGTGGATATCTGGCATCAGGTCAGCTGCCTCTCCGCCAGGATGGCGTCGGCGGTCTGGACCACTTGCTTGATCTCCCTGACGTCGTGTACCCGGACGATGTGCGCACCCCGTGCGATTGCCATGACTATCGACGTTGCCGTTCCCAAAAAGACCTCCTCGCCCTTCCAGTCTTGGTCGACCGTAAGGCCCAGAACGGTCCCGAGGAATCTCTTTCTAGAAGTCCCTACGAGGATCGGAACCTCGAATTCTCGAAGGAACGAAAGCCGATTCAGAATACTGAGATTGTCGGCGGCGGTCTTGCCGAATCCGATCCCAGGGTCGAGCACGATTCTATCACGGGGGATTTGGTGGGCACAGGCGGTCTGGAGCGCTGCTCTCAGGTCCTGTTGTATTTCAGCCAGAATGTCTGGGCTGGGCGGCAGGTGCTGCATGGTCGCAGGGGTACCCCTCGAGTGCATGAGGATGATGCCCGCCTGATGGTCGGCCACTGCCGGAGCCATTGCTGAGTCTAAGCGAAAGGCCCCGACGTTGTTGATGATATCGGCGCCGGCCTCGAGAGCCTCCCGCGCCACACCGGCCTTGTAGGTGTCGACTGAAATGAGAGCGGTTACGTTGCCGACCACATCCCCGAGTACCGGAAGGATCCTATCCAGCTCGACCGATTCAGCGATGGGTTGTCCCCCCGGCCGGGTGGATTCGCCTCCAATGTCGATGATGTCCGCACCTTGTTCGACCAGCTCCAGACAGCGGTCAACGGCATGCGATCGATCGAGGAAACGCCCGCCGTCCGAGAAGGAGTCCGGAGTCACGTTGACGACTCCCATGATTCGGGTTCGTTGCCCTAGCTCGAGGACTTTCTCACGAGCGCGAAAAAAGTGGACGCGTCTATCCATGGCGGCCAGCTGCACGTGGCAACCCTCTACATTGAAACTTCAACCACGAGGAAGCGAAGCAACCCTCGCCAGTTGACAGAGCCGTGACTGTCAGGGAGCGGGGCCCGACAGGGACCATACCCCCAGGCGCTTCTAGGTTAAAGGGGTGCCTACAGATGTCAATCAGGATGTGCCCCCTAGCGACGGATCCCACTCCTTCACAGTCATGGCTCCGCCAGGGTTGCTAGCAATGATCATTGCAGAGGCAATCCAAGTTTCTTTCCCGAATGGGGCCAGCGCTCCTGGCGGCAGGAGAGCAACCGTCTCCGGTCATGCGAATGATTTCGATTGACAAGACCGGCCACTTTTGGAAGCGGCGGCCCGATCAGGCAGGAGCCGGTCGTTCGTTGGGCTTGACCAGAGGAGGCAGAGTCTTTTCTTTTTCCGGCTCCGGCTGTTCCGGCTGAGCCTCGGGATTCTCAAGAGCTTCTTGCTTGGGCTCCTCACGAACCTTCATCGGTTGGTTTTTGATGACTGCGTCGATATCTTCCCGATCCAGGGTCTCATATTCCAGCAGCGCCTCTGCCAGACGAACTAACGGTTCGCGGTTAGCCTTCAAGATCTTCTCGGCCTGCCCGTACCCGTCAAAAATCAGTTTCTTGACTTCCTGGTCTATCTTCATCGCGGTTTCTTCGCTGTAGTCCTGGTGTTGAGCGATTTCCCGTCCCAGGAAAATCTGCTCTTCCTTCTTGCCATAGGTCAGCGGGCCCATTTCCTTGCTCATACCCCACTCGCACACCATCTTGCGGGCAAGATCTGTGGAGCGCTCTAGATCGTTGGACGCGCCTGTTGTGCAGCTTCCGAGAAAGATCTGCTCGGCGGCTCTGCCGCCCATGATAATGGCAATCGACCCCTCCATATATCCCTTGGTGTAGGTATATTTGTCCTCCTCGGGCAGCTGCATGGTGATGCCGAGAGCCCGTCCTCTTGGAATGATGGTTACTTTGTGCAAAGGATCGGTTTCGGGCAGTATATAGGCGACGAGGGCGTGTCCAGCCTCGTGGTAGGCTGTGTTTTTCTTTTCCCCCTCGTTCATGACCAGGGACTTGCGCTCTTTGCCCATGAGCACTTTGTCTTTCGCCTCCTCGAAGTCCGTCATTACCACTGCCTTGCGATCGTGACGCGCAGCACTCAATGCGGCTTCATTAACCATATTGGCGAGCTGGGCTCCCGAGAAACCAGGCGTCCCTCTTGCCAGGACTAAAAGGTCTACGTTTTCGGACAAGGGTGTCTTTCTCGTATGAACTTTTAGAATAGCGTCACGGCCTTTGATATCGGGAAGTGACACGATTACCTGACGGTCAAACCGCCCAGGACGCAGCAACGCAGGGTCCAGGACGTCCGGCCGGTTCGTGGCTGCAATCAGGATCACCCCTTCGTTGGATTCAAACCCGTCCATCTCGACCAGAAGTTGGTTGAGGGTTTGTTCTCGTTCATCGTGACCTCCACCCAGGCCGGCCCCTCTATGGCGTCCCACCGCGTCGATCTCATCGATAAAAACGATGCAGGGAGAGTTTTTCTTACCCTGTTCGAACAAGTCTCGAACTCGACTAGCACCCACCCCGACGAACATTTCCACGAAATCGGAGCCGCTGATGCTAAAGAACGGAACACTCGCCTCACCCGCTATAGCTCGTGCCAGAAGGGTCTTTCCGGTTCCAGGCGGGCCCATGAGCAGTACCCCCTTCGGAATTCGGCCGCCCAGCTTCTGAAACTTCTGAGGCTCCTTCAAGAACTCGATAATCTCCTGCAGCTCTTCTTTCGCCTCCTCGACTCCGGCCACGTCATTGAAGCTCAGTTTTTTCTGCTGAGTCGAGAACAATCGGGCGCGGCTTTTCCCGAACGACAACGCCTTGTTACCACCACTCTGCATCTGCCGCATGAGGAAGATCCAGAAAGCGACAAAGAGGATGATCGGGAACCAGGAGGTCAAGAGTATATAGATCCAAGAGCCCTGCTCATCGTCCGTGACCGTGACCGTGACGCCCTGGTCGTTGAGGGCATTCGCAAACGTCTCGACAGAACCCTTGGGAATAACCGCTCGAAAGGGACGTGAGGACTGGGAAGAATCGGTGGGACGATACGTCCCCTCGATCAAGTTCCCAGTGAAGTTCGCCTTCTCTATTTCCTTATCCTCAACTTTTTCGGTGAACTCCGAATAGGTGAGCTCATCGTGGCTGCCGTCTTTGACGTTGCTTAGGAACTGCCAAAGCACGACAACCGCAACGATGATGACAATCCAAAGAAAGATATTCTTGGCAGTGGCGTTCAAGTTCGAACCTCCAGGAACCGTATCATGAGACGCAAGGTTTCATTATACGGGAATTCCCAATGGATCGCCAACAGCCCAGCGTTTCCAAAGCACACGGACGATCGTGACAACGGCCCCTCCCTCGAAAATGTGCCCTGGTGGTCGCGGCTACAAGCATCATCGTAGCTACTCTTATAAAGTGTGTTTCGACCAACTTCGATTTTCTTTTACCGTTTTCACACCGTTGTTAGAGAGGATACCTGCGTTAAGGGTCTGCGCAAGAATAACTTAGCATTTTGGTATCTCATCTTCACAGCATCTTCGGCCGCTCCTCAATCGCGAAATCCTCAACGTAGACCCGGCTACGCCTGCGGTTTCGCTCAATCGTTCGCGGCCAAATCTGGTGCAAATATGAGCGCCAATTCTACCAAGTTATTCTTGCGCAGACCCTAAACTTTCATCGTAGATACCGTGATTTCGTACATATTGGGGTGGGAAGGTTGCTGTCCAGGCGGCCCCTCGACTGGCAATCCTTCAACCCAGGCCAACTTGCCATCTGCTTCTATGAGGACCAGCTCGTCCCGGATACTCCTGGGAATACGGCACTCGATCAGAATTTCTTTCAGCTTTTTGTTCGATTCCCCTGGAAGTTGGTAACGATCGCCGGGTAGTCGACTTCTTACCCTGACCGAACTGCCCCACAGCTGCAGCATCATTCCCGGCTCCCTGGCCTCCAGGTCGGGTGATCTCAGGGCAACTCGCTTCCGGATCTCTGGGATATCGATTTCTCCAGGCACCACCAGCTCGTAGCTGAAGGGCTGCGCCCTCTTCCTCTCCCCGAAGCGCAGCCGGTCAAACTCACGAGTGACCAAGATGTTTCCCGGCAAGTGGACCTCCCTGCCGCTCTGTTTTCCACACAGATCCAAGACATTGTCCACGTGACTTTGGCCAATTTCGAGGAGATTGCCTTTGTACAGACTGAGACTCTGGAGAACAACCTGCTTCCTGATAATCGTGGGCAGCCGGCGTAGATTCCGCACTCGCAGACTAACCGTCCTTGATTGCTTCTCTTCATGGACCCTGCAGTGATCGAAGGCCTTTTGCCCCTCGCTCTTCAGGAACTCGCCGACCTCCTGGAACAGCTCCGCCGTCCGACCCAGGGTTTGGGGCAGGCTGGGGTTCAGCCTTTCCATTAGCAAGGGGATCAGCTGCTGACGGACCCAATTGCGTTCGAAGGACGGGTCCTGATTACTGCTATCCGTACGGTAGGGTTGTTGGCAGCGGGAGAGATAGGCCAGGATCTCCCCCCGTCCTACGTCAAGAAAAGGTCGCACTACCTTGGTTGGCTCGGTGCCTGGACCCGACGGCAGCGGATTTTCCAAAACTGCGAAGATGCCTGAGAGACCAGTCGGGCCGGAGCCTCGAATCAACTTCATCAGAAAAGTCTCGGCCTGATCTTCCATCGTATGGCCGGTGACTACCACCGCCTGTCTATGTCTCGCTACTTCGAAGAAGAAGGAGTACCGACTCTTCCGCGCTCTATCCTGTAGGTTTCCCTTTAGGTTGAGCCGGGTGACTGAAGGCTCTGCTCTGTGCACCTCGAGCGGGACGCCCAATCGAGCACAGAGATTGCGAACAAAGCTCTCGTCCTCGTCGGATTCCAGGCCTCTCAGACCGTAGTTGACGTGGGCGGCGGTCAGGTCAAGAGACCAGATCGGCCGTAGCTCCACGAGCGCCAGGAGCAACCCGACTGAATCTGGTCCCCCTGAAACCGCGACTACGATGGATAGTCCTGGGCCCAAGAGGGAGTTCCTCTCGAGGCTACCCGAAGCTGCCTTGACCAATGGGTCCATTCTTCGACTGTTTTCGATACCGTGATCTAGAGAATCCCTTGGGGTGTCCCGCCCTTCCGAAAATCCCTTGACATCTCGTTTATCTTGACATCTCGTTTATATTGACCGTATTATCACTTTTTCTGTTTCTTATCCAGAGTGGTGGAGGGATCGGGCCCTAAGATACCACGGCAACCGACCCTTGAATGGCACGGTGCTAAGTCCCGCAGACGGGCAGGGCGCTCACGTCTGGAAGATAAGCGTTGTGACGCGACCGAGCCCTTTCCGTCTAGGAAAGGGCTTTTTTTTTCAAGAAACTCTTCTGTCCTGGATGGGCGGCTGAGACCAGAGAGGCGAGAGCATGAGCTATCTGAAGGGTTTGCGATGCAAAGAGTGTGGCACAGAGTATCCCGCTGACCGTAGCTTCGTCTGCATGGAGTGCTTCGGTCCCTTGGAAGTGCAGTACGATTTCGATGGGATCAAAGCCAATCTGAATCCGGAGATCATCGCCGCACGAGATCACAACCTTTGGCGCTACCGTGAACTATTGCCTCTGGACGGGGAGCCCCTGACTGGATTTCACTCAGGCTTCACGCCCTTGGTGAAGGCAGACCGGCTGGCCCACGAACTGGGAATTCGAGACCTCTATCTCAAAGACGATTCGGTCAACCACCCAACCTTCTCCTATAAGGATCGGGTGGTCTCGGTGGCATTGAGTAGGGGTGTTGAGCTAGGGTACAAAGTCTTTGCCTGCGCCTCGACTGGCAATCTGGGAAACTCTGTCTCGGCACACTGCGCCCGCACCGGTTATCCCGGCCTGATCTTCATTCCTCGCGACACCGAGCCTGCCAAGATCTCGGGATCACTCATTTACGGACCCAGCGTCGTGGCGCTCGAAGGGCACTACGACGACGTCAATCGCCTGTGCGCAGAGATCGGGGATCACTATGGCTGGGGGTTCGTCAATGTAAACCTCCGTCCCTACTACACCGAAGGGGCGAAGACCATGGGCTATGAGATTTGTGAGCAGCTGGGATGGAAGCTGCCCGATCACCTGGTGCTCCCCACCGCCGGAGGCACCCTCCTACCTCGAGTCGCGACTTCTTTCCAGGAGCTGAAAGCTCTGGGGTGGGCCGAAGGAGAATGCAAGATCCACTGTGCTCAAGCAGACGGCTGTGCCCCGGTGGTCCGGGCGCTCCATCAAGATCTGGACTATATCAATCCAGAGAAACCCAAGACCATTGCCAAATCGATCGCAATAGGGGATCCGGCCGATGGACGCTATGTTCTTGAGGAAGTCCGGAACTCAGGGGGCTGGGGTGACGTTGCCACTGATGAGGAGATCCTCGAGGCGATTGAACTATTAGCGATAAAGGAAGGGATTTTCACAGAACCCGCCGGTGGGACAACCCTGGCAGTGGCGATCAAGCTCATTGAGCAGAATCGGATCAAGACAGATGAGACCGTCGTCATCGGAATCACCGGCAATGGCTACAAGAGCCAGGACCTCATTTCGTCTCGCTTTGATGTCGATGTGGTCTTGCGTCCGAATCTCCAGATCTTTCGCGAGTGGTATGAGGCGCAGGAAAACCTTCTGAATAGGACCTCCTCGGTCGGTTAGGACCTGCTCAGTAGGATCGGCCTGTTGGAGGCCCGACCGGTGCCCGCGTTGATCTAGTCGCTGTTGTTCAGTTATATTCATCCTCTCTTAGTGGCGGTGTAGCTCAGAGGTTAGAGCAGGCGGCTCATATCCGCCGAGTCCGGGGTTCGATTCCCTGCACCGCCAGGCCCCTGAAACCGCTCAGAAGCCGTTCGCATGACAAAGCCTCTCATTCGTCCTCGTCGCCTCCGAGAGAATCCGAGACTCCGAAGGATGGTTCGTGAGACCCGGATCAGCGTCGACCAGCTCGTCTATCCGATGTTCGTTCGTGACGGACAGGGGATTCGCGAGGAAATCGGATCCATGCCGGGGCAATTCCGAATTTCTGTAGATCGGCTGGCCGAGGAGCTCCAGCAGGTAGATGATCTTGGGATTCCTGCGGTGATGCTATTCGGAATTCCCGATGAAGAGCTGAAAGACCCCGTTGGAACCCCCGCATACGCAGAGGAGGGGATCATTTGTCGAGCCCTAAGGGAAGCGAAGCAGCAGGTCCCTGACCTGTTGCTCGTCGCCGATGTCTGCCTCTGTGAATATACCGATCATGGCCACTGCGGACTCATAAGCCAGACCCCCGGTGAGTCTCCTGGGGTGGATAACGATAGCACCTTGGAGGTTCTGGCCCGAACCGCGCTTACCTATGCCAGGGCGGGTGCCGATGTGATTGCTCCCTCGGACATGATGGACGGCCGTGTGGCCGCGATTCGCCGGTCGCTGGATGCGGCTGAGCTTTACCGAATTCCAATCCTTTCTTATGCTGCCAAGTACGCCTCGGCGTACTACGGACCCTTTCGAGAAGCGGCCGAATCGGCTCCCCAGTTCGGAGATCGAAAGAGCTACCAGATGGATCCGGCAAACGCCCGAGAGGCCCTGAAGGAAGTTCAGCTCGACCTGAAGGAAGGTGCCGATATGGTCATGGTCAAACCTGCCCTCCCCTACCTCGACGTGATATCCCGGGTCCGCGAGATGACCACGGTGCCCGTCGCCGCCTATCAGGTCAGCGGTGAGTACAGTGCGCTCTGTGCTGCCTTTGATCGAGGCTGGCTGCAGAGGGAATCAACTGTCCGAGAGACGCTCTTGGCTATTCGTCGGGCGGGGGCCGATTTCATCCTTTCCTACTTCGCCAAGGACGTGGCGAAGATGATCCGCGAGGGGAACTGGGAATGAGCTCCGGGCAGCAGCCTCTATTTCAAACGATCTCCTGCCTTGAAGTGGGAACCACAGGCAAGAAGGACTGATTTGATGAAAAGCCAACCACATTCTCGAAGTGTCGAACTCCTGGAGCGTGCCGAGAAGGTGATACCGGGAGGTGTCAATAGTCCGGTCCGTGCCTTCCGGGGAGTAGGCGAAAGCCCCCGTTTCATCCGCCAGGCCCAGGGGCCCCAGGTTGAAGATGTGGACGGTAATCGTTATCTCGACTATCTCGGTTCCTGGGGCCCAATGATCCTGGGGCATGCCCATCCGGAGGTTGTCCAAGCGATTCAGGAGGCCTCTCAGCGGGGAACCAGTTACGGAGCACCGACTGAGAACGAAGTGCTCCTGGCCGAGAAGATCTGCAGTCTCTTTCCCTCGATCGAGAAGGTCAGGCTGGTCAACTCCGGTACTGAAGCGACCATGAGCGTTCTCCGGCTGGCGCGTGCCTACACCGGACGCTCCCTGGTAGTTAAATTCGATGGGGGCTACCACGGCCACTCCGACAGTCTTCTGGTCAAGGCCGGTTCGGGTGTCGCGACTCTGGGGCTGCCAGACAGCCCGGGAGTTCCGGGGCACCTGGTCGAGGGCACCGTGAGCGTCCCCTTCAACGATCTGCCCAGACTCGAGAAAGTCTTCGAAAAGTATCCAGATCAGATTGCGGCGGTAATCCTCGAGCCCATTCCAGGCAATATGGGAGTCGTTCTGCCTGGTGAGGGATTTCTCCGAGGAGTGTTGAAGCTGGGTGAGGAGCATGGGGCATTGGTCGTTTTCGATGAGGTCATCAGCGGTTTTCGGATTGGACTCGGCGGTGCCCAGCAGCGCTTTTCGGTCGACGCGCCGCTGACCTGTCTCGGTAAAATCGTCGGTGGGGGATTACCCATAGGTGCCTATGGGGGCCGACGAGAGATAATGGAGATGATGGCGCCTGAGGGTCCCGTCTACCAGGCAGGCACTCTGTCGGGGAATCCGATTGCGGTTGCAGCGGGACTGAAAACCCTGGAAATCCTGGAGCGCGATCGCCCCTTCGATCTACTGGAGCGTAGGGCCCTGGAGCTTGCTCAAGGTCTGGAAGACGCCGCTCAGCGCCATTCGTTCCCCTTCCGAGTACAACGCTGCGGATCGATGTTCACTCCCTTTTTCAACCCGGAGGCCGTGACGGATTTCGTCTCGGCAAAGCGATCCAACACCGAACGCTTCAACCTCTTTTTTCGGCAGATGCTGGGTCGGGGGATCTACCTCGCACCCTCTCAGTTCGAGGCTAACTTCGTTTCCGCTGCCCACACAGAAGATGACATCCAGAGAACTCTCCAGACTGCGGACCACGCCTTTCGGGAGATGGCGTAGAAGTTCCTGCCAGAAGCTGGGAAGTTATTCTTGTACGAGCCCTCAGGGAAGGATTGAAGCTGATCGGAGGTTTACGCCGTCTGAGGACCGTTCTGTTCGCAAGAAGTGAGTAGAAATCCTAGTACGACCTCTCCGATCTCTTCTGCGGGGTCATCCTGGACCGTCGCTATTTCGGAAATAACCAGCTGCAAAGCCCGGTCATACATCTTCTTCTCCCGGAAAGACAGAGTCTTCTGGTAGTTGAGGGAATAGAGATTCTTCAACACCTCTGCCACCTCAAAGATTGAACCAGTCTTCATCTTTTCTACATTTTCCTTGTAACGGCTTTTCCAGTCTGGTTCGGGCTGCTCGCTGTCGCCCTTAAGGATCTCGAAAAGAGCTTCGAGTTGTTTCGCCGTGGACAAGAGGCGAAGCCCTACGTGCCCAGCGTTGGCCGTCGGGACCATGACAGTAGAGTTGTTGGCTCGGAGTTTCAACATATAGAATTCCGCCTGCTCCCCGGCAATGTCTTTCTGGCAAACGTCCTGAATGACGCCCACTCCCTGGTTCGGATAGACAACTTTATCCCCGATATTAAAATGCATGAAACCTCCGGCACACAGTGAATAAGCAAATCAAAATAAGAGAGGCGGCTATTGTAGAGGAGCTTTCTTCGAAAGTCAAAACACCCAAGTGCACGAGGTGACTTGATTTTTCTCAAGCCCAGGTCTTCAGCTGAATGATCCGAACGTGGCAGATCCCTCGACTGAAGTTTCTTTCTCGAATTTGGCGGCGCAGCCGGCGCAAACTTGATTTTACTGTTCCTCAGCCACAAGGGAGTAACCTATTGAATCTGGAATTGTTAGGTCATGGAATCCTGGAGCGCGAGCGAGGGGTTGGGGTGCAGTAAGATGCGCGGACAAAGAGCTCGAAGCGTGGCGAGCAGGGGAGTCAAGACGATTCGTGGTGTTCCCCAACCCCTCGCTTGCGCTTCAGGCTTCCATGAATCGGCAATGCCTGGCCTGGCGGCACCAGTTTCTTTCATGTACGATCCGGTGCAGCCGGTGGCGGGACTAAGCTGAAACTTCATTTCGTAGGAGATCATCCAAGAGTCGCCAATGACAGAGATGGGACTGTGAGGGATCGGTACCGGCACACCGATGCCGGAAACAACCGACCCAACAGACGGTGACCAATTGCATCCCCTATTGCGGCATGTCCCGATCGGTGATCGGGGGCCGCTCCCTCACGGTCACGTCTCTGTAAGCACGCCGAAGCAACAGTGAGGCGATCTCTTAACCCTTCCAATCCCCAAGGGCTTTTGAGACACCCTCTGTTCTGGATCATTCCAAGTTTCTTTCTCGAATAAGGCCAGCCCTCCTGCGGGACAGAACCAAGGCGGTGTACAGCTGAGATGCCAGCTGGCCTGGAGAGCGGCTCTCTTACATCAAATCGGGACACGAACAGACAGTATAATAAGATAACCTAAGGCCTTGATCCGCAGATTGCTTGGGACGGTGGCGTTCTCAGCCGCGTTCTTCTCGCAGCACATTGGAGGAAAGGGAAGCTAGGCCTGGAGAGGCATAAGGGATGGAGGGACTATTTGCATTTCTCTTCAAGTACCGACCTTTCTTCTTTCGGGAAGGGGAGTTTGCATTTCAGTGGCGCTGGGAGAGTTGGCAACTGCTTCTTCTCCTTGTCTTCACCGTAATAGGGAGCTTCCTGGTTTATCGCGAATGGATAAAGGGAAGACACAAGGGGCGTTGGCTGCTGCCCTCCCTGCGTGCAGTCTCCCTTTCGTTTTTACTTCTCCTGACCATGCGTCCTAGCCTGATCATCTCGACGCTGCTACCTCGTGAAACCAAACTCGACATCCTGGTGGACAACTCGAGCAGCATGGGGCTTCCACTGGGGAGCAACCCCCGGGGGGAACCAGTTCGGAAGCTACTACAGCCTGGTTCCGAGTTTCTTGCGGCTCTCGAGGAAAAATTCCGCGTTCGACTCATTCGTTTCGATTCCAGAGCTTCCGAAATCGAGGCCGAGGGCCAGCTGGATTGGAAAGGGAGCCGGACCGACATCGCGGGAGCCCTCGAAAGCTCCTTGGCAAAAGCCTCGGGTGAGCCCCTGGGAGGAATCCTTCTTTTTACCGATGGGGCGGACAATGGTTTCAGTTCCTTCAGAGAGGTGCTCTCGGAGGCAAAAATGCGGAGGATTCCCATCCACACTATAGGTGTGGGACCCGAGGAAGCTACCCAGGATGTCGAGATCTCCCAGGTTGCCTTGCCTCGCGTTCTGGTTCCGGAAACGGTCGCGGTAGCAAGGGTTACTTTGCGGCATCGGGGATTCGAGGGGCAGCGCGGTCGTATCGAAGTCCATGAGGGTGAGTCGTTGGTCCAGTCCAAGGAATTCGTCCTGCCCCGCGATGCTGATACGGTGAACCTGGAGATCCCTCTCATCCCCAGGTCCAAAGGCATCAAGAGCTACCGTTTTTCCCTGGAATCATTTGAGAATGAGGAGGTCCAGCAGAACAACCAGCGGACCACGATCGTGGAAGTGCGCGACTTCAAGCCTAGAATCCTCTACGTCGAGGGACGCCCGAGATGGGAGTACAAGTTCATTCGGAAGGCCATTTTGCAGGATCCGCATCTTCGCCTTGAGACGCTTTTGCGTACGGCGCTCAATAAGTTTTATCGGCAGGGTATCGAAGAGGAAACTACCTTGGCAGCAGGTTTTCCCACTAAGAAGGAGGAGCTCTTCAAGTATCAGGGGCTCGTCTTTGGCAGCGTGGAGTCATCCTTCTTTACCTACTCCCAGATGGAGATGGTGAAGGACTTTGTGGCTCGGCGGGGGGGCGGATTCCTGATGCTGGGTGGGGGTACTTCCTTCGCCTCAGGTAAGTTTCAGAACACTCCGATCGAGGAAATCCTTCCGGTGTGGACCGAGCCTCAACCGGAGGGCCCGGGGACGCCTTCTTATGCCCAAGGACAAAGGCGAGTGATCCTGACTGACTATGGGCGCCAGCATCCCACGCTGCGGTTGTCTCTCGAAGAAGAGCGAAATCGAAGCCAGTGGGAGACAATGCCCGAGCTCAGAGATTGGAATCTGGTGGGAGCAGCCAAGACCGGTGCCACCACACTCGCTAGGCTTGACGGCAGGCAGGAAGACAGTGTTGGCTCCGAGAATCCTCTTCTGGTGTTCCATCGATACGGGAGGGGAATGGCCACCGCCTTCTTGACCGGCTCCAGCTGGCGCTGGCAAATGCTTCAGGACCACAAAGATCAGAGTCACGAAACTTTTTGGCAGCAGTTGCTTCGCTGGTTGGTCCACTCGGCAAGGGACCCGGTCTCGGTTGAGACCGAGCGTAAGAGCTACAGTCAAGGCGAACAAGTTAGAATCCGGGCAGAAGTCCACGACGCCGATTTCAATCCGCTCAACGATGCCCGGGTAGATTTGACGGTTACCACTCCCTCGGGGCAGACCGAGAAGATTGCGGTGGAATGGAGTCCGCAGGAGAACGGAGTCTACGAAGGAGTCTGGGTTCCAGGCGAAGAAGGTCTCCATCAGTTGAGTCTGGAGGCCAATGGGAAAGGTGCCAGTGCTGACCGATCCTATGGTAGATCCAGCACCTTCTTCCTGACGGCTTCTGGGGGGCGGGAGTACTTTGATGCTACTCAGAAGAAGGAATTTCTGCTGCGCTTGTCGGAAGAAACGGGAGGGAAGTACTACAATATTGAGAGCGCTAAGAACCTTCCTGAGGAGGCCCCTTACGTTCAAACCCACTCGTCCGTTATCGAGACACTCGATCTTTGGGATATGCCCGTGAATCTCTTGTTGTTGTTTAGCCTCCTGGCCGGAGAATGGGTGCTGCGCAGGAGATTCGGTACCCTCTGATGGATCTGCCCGCCGTACCTGCAATCGGATTCAATCACACCGCCTTACACCGGCTACTCCGCAGGCTGGAGCGGCCTCTAAACCCGTTGCGGTGTATCCTGCTGCCGTTGCTGCTGCTCTGGATCTGTGAGCCGGTTGAGGGAGCCCAACTGCGGCGTGTGAGTCTCATCATCCGCGGTCTTGCGGGAATGCCGGAGTATGAAGAGGCGTTCTCCGGCTGGACCTCAAAGTTGGAGCTAATGCTCGCTGCTCAACCCGACAATCGCGTTGCGGTACTGGATGGGAGCACCCAGAAGCGGGAAGAGATTCTGGCAACCGTGTCCGAAGTCCTCTCGCTCTTGCCCCCGCAGGGAGACCTCTGGATTTTTCTGGTGGGTCATGGAAGCTACGACGGACGCGACTATAAGTTCAACATTGCTGGCCCCGACATCACTGGAGACGATCTGGCAAGGTTGCTCGATAGAGGGAAGGAGGGAAGAACCTTCCTGATTGCGGGAACCAGTGCGAGTGGGATTCTCATACCTAAATTGAGCGGCGAGAACAGAGTTGTCGTCACCGCAACCAAGAACCAGTTAGAGCGGCAGCCGCCGCTGTTTCTGTCCTTTCTCGTCGAGGCCGGCACCACACTTGAAGCCGACCGCGATAAGAATGGGAAGGTCTCTCTGCTCGAGGCTTTCTTGTTTAGCCGCAGAAGGGTTGAGGACTGGTTCCAGGAGAAGGGACGCCTCCAGACCGAACACGCCTTGTTGGATGACTCATCCAGTATTCTCTTGGGCGGGGACAAAAAAGACGCCAGCGATCAGGTTCGCGCTGGCACCGGGCTTCTGGCCAGTATCGCCTATCTTTCGGTACCTCAGGAAGAAGTTCTGGCCTCGCCCGATGCCCGAGCGCTGGTCCAGAGAAAAAGCCAACTGGAACGCGAGATAGACGATCTGAAACTGCACAAGCACGAGTTTGCCGAAGACGTTTACTATCAGCGTCTCCAGGTACTCCTGCTGGAGTTGGCGGATTTGGGAGAGCGGATCGATGCCTTGAAGGGGGAGCAGTGAGGCTCGGCCGGCTGGCTTTCGGCCTGTGCGTTCTCTGTCTGGCGCCGGGAATCGCTTTCGGCCAGGAGGCATCCACATCGTCCCTTCTCGTCGAAGTCCTGGATCTGATGCAGGCGGGCGCCTACGGGCAAGCGGAGGAGCGATTACAACAAGTCTCTCCAACAGATCCTCACGCGCTGAGACTTCGGCTGGAACTGGCCCAACGAAGCGGAGCATTGGACCGCGCTGAGGCCTGTGCAGAACGCCTCTTGAGCCTCCACAACACAGGCCAGCTGCGCCTCTCGGGCGAAATCGGAGCCGCGGCATTCGCCGCCTGGAAGCTGGGTTCCTGGAAGCGGGCGAACGGACTCTTCATTGAGGCAGCCGAGAGAAATCCGGTGCCCATCTCGGTTTATGTCGACTGGGGAAATCTCTATCTCGAAAAGTACAACGGAGCCGAGGCCGAAACCATCTTTCAGGATGCGCTGAAGTCTGAGGAAGAGAGTCCCGAGTGGTCTCGGTGGAAGAAGGATTCAGCCTATGTCGGACTGGCCGAGGCCCTCAGAGCTCAGTTCAAGGGTGGAGTTGCCGACCTGCTCGAATCGGCCCTGAAGCTCAATCCGGACAATCTGGAGATTCACGCCCTGCAAGGGTCGATGGCGATTGTGGAAGAAAACTGGAGCGACGTGGCCAAATGGATCGACTCGGGTCTCGAGAAGAATGCGAGCTATCTCCCGCTGCTTGAGGTGAAGGCTGTACAACACCATTTTCGGGGCGAAGTAGAACTCTTCGAGCAGGCTTCCGAGCGCATTTCGAGCATCAATCCTCACAGTGGCGACCTGCACGAGATTCTCGCCGACCTCTCCGTGATGAAGCGGCGGCTGGAGGATGCAATCGGATTCTACCGCGAGTCATTACGGCGAAACCCGAGGCAGTGGTCGGCTCTGGGATCGCTCGGAATCAACCTGCTTCGACTCGGAAGGGAAGAAGAGGGAAAGCAGGTTCTGGAGCGGGCCTATGACAAAGATCCCTTTAGTATCGCGACTGTGAACACGCTGCGACTGTTGGATAGCTTTGACCGCTTTCATAGCTTCAAGACGGAGCATTTTTCGGTGCGGCTGCACCAGAAAGAGGCAGCGGCTTTGCGTCCTTATATAGAGGAACTGCTGGAGCGAAGCCTGACCACTCTCGAACAAAAGTACCGGCATGAAATCTCCGGAAAATACCTCTTCGAAATGTATCCCGACCACGAGGACTTTGCCGTCCGTACCCTGGGTCTGCCCGGCTTGGGTGCTCTAGGAGCAACCTTTGGACGCATCCTTGCGATGGATTCTCCTTCCGCTAGAAAACAGGGAAGCTTTCACTGGGGTTCGACCTTGTGGCACGAGATGGCCCATGTCGTGATTCTTTCGTTGAGCGCCAATCGGGTTCCCCGCTGGTTTACCGAGGGCATTTCAATGATGGAGGAAAAGTTGGCTGGCGCGGGATGGGGCGAGTATCTAACGCCAGGCTTCGTTCGTGCCTACAAGGATGGCGAACTGCTGCCCCTAGGTGAGCTCAACTCTGGCTTCGAACGGCCCAAGAACCGGCGCCAGCTCGAGATAAGTTACCTTCAGGCGGGCTGGGTCTGTGAGTTTCTAGCTTCCCGCTACGGTGTGGACAAGCTTCGCGAGCTGGTGGTAGCGTTCGGGGAGGGAAAAACGACTGAGGTTACCTTCCAGAAGGTGTTGGGCGCACCCATGGCTGAGATTGAGAAACTTTTCCTGGAAGAAATGGAACAGACTTTGACACCCCTCGTCCACAGCTTGAAACGACCGGAAGCTCCCACCCCTGAGAAGGAGGAAGGCTCCGAGACGGATCACCTCGAAGACATGAGGGTTGCTGTCGAGAAGAACCCAGAGAATTATTACCTGAACCTGACCCTCGGAGAGGAACTCCATGAGTCGGGAGACAGTGAGGGCGCCATCCCGTTCCTCGAAAAAGCAGTTGACTTGTTTCCCCCGTACGCGGAAAAGGGGAGTGCTTATGACCTGCTGCTTCAGATCTACGAGGCGCAAGAGGACTCGCCGAAGGTGGAAGAGACGTTGCGTCGGTGGTGGAAGGTCGCACCCAAGTTTCCAGAGAATGCACTTAGACTCGCCGAACTCCTTATACAAAGGAACGCGATCGATGAGACGATACAGTACTTGGAAGAGGTGCCGTACGTGGATCCCCTCAATCAAGAGCTCCACCAGATGTTGGGTGACCTCTACCTGAAAACAGATCGTCCCGACGTTGCAGTGCGCGAGTTCCGGGTGCTTCTTAATCTGGAGCCCCTCGATTCCTCAGAGGCGCACTTCCAGTTGGGACGGGCCCTGTATCAGAAAGGAGATCTGGAGGCCGCCAGACGCCAAGCACTGCTCTCCCTCGAGATTGCTCCCGGCTATCAGAAGGCCCAGAAATTACTGTTGGAGTTGGTACGTCAATGAGAGCTTTCATGACGGCCTTCTTGGGTGCTGTCGCTCTTATCTGGGTTCTGAGGCCTGTCCTCAGTCTCGATGTTCCTGCCCCTCGAGATCCAAAGGATCCCAGCCTTTTCCAATTCGTACGGATTCGATACAACGGCTATCTCGGAGGCTGGGGCAGCGGGCGTTGGGTGCCTCCCTGGATGCACGACTATCCGCGAGCAGAACGAAACTTCTTGAAGATCCTCATGGAGTTGACCACTGCTGAGACAACGGCTGAATCGTATCTGATCCTGGATCTAGATGACCCTGAAATCATGAACTACCCGGTTTTGTACGTCAGCGAACCCGGATATTGGAACATTACCGACTCGGAGGCCAGCAATTTCAAGGAATACCTGTTGCGTGGCGGCTTTGTCATCTTCGACGATTTCAGGGGAGCATCGGAGTGGAGCAACTTCACAGAGTGCATGAAAAAAGTTTTTCCGAAGCGCAATTTCCAGGAGCTAGCTCTGGAGCACCCGGTCTTTCACTGCTTCTATGACATTCAGACCCTGGACATGATTCCCCCCTACGACGTGCCTGGAAAACCAGTATTCTATGGGTTGTCGGACGAAGAGGGACGTCTTCTGGCTGTGGCCAATTTCAACAACGATATCGGGGATTACTGGGAGTGGTCGGACGAGTCTCTAGTACCCATCAACTTTTCCAACGAAGCCTACAAATTCGGTATCAACTATGTCATCTACGCACTCACTCATTAAAAAATCGGTCGCAGGTCGCAGGTCGCACGTTTCCGTTCTTTGAACACTGCGGCGAACCGGCCATTGGGCTCGCGGCTCAACTGACTATTGAAAACGGAGTTGTCTCAATGGAAGAATTCGCGAAGACAGAAGAGCCACCTACCGAGGAGCTCATCAAAGCCTTACTGGATTCCCAAGAACGCATCATCTCCGAGCTGCGTAAGAAGATCGTAGGGCAGGACGAAGTAATCGAACAGGTTCTGATCTCTCTCTATGTGGGAGGACATTCCCTAATTACCGGACTTCCAGGACTTGCCAAGACCCTTCTGGTAAGCAGTATCGCAGGCACGCTCGGGCTTTCCTTCAAGCGAATTCAATTCACCCCCGACTTGATGCCCTCTGACATCACCGGGACCGAAATCATCGAGGAGGATCGCTCAACGGGGAAGAGAGCTCTCGAGTTCATCCGCGGCCCCGTTTTTGCCAACATCGTTCTGGCCGACGAGATCAACCGGACCCCTCCGAAAACCCAGGCAGCCCTGCTCGAAGCCATGCAGGAGAGGCACGTCACCGTTCGTGGGACGACCTATGATCTGGACGCCCCTTTTTTCGTTCTCGCCACCCAGAACCCCATCGAGTTGGAAGGGACCTATCCTCTGCCTGAAGCCCAGTTGGACCGTTTCATGTTCAATATTGTCATCGACTACCTGAATGAAGATGACGAGGTAGTCGTGGTAGAGAAGACGACGGCTGAAATTGGAGAGCAGGTTGAGAAGGTGGTCTCTGGGGAGGACATCCTGCGATATCAGCAGCTTGTCCGCAAGATACCGGCGGATCAAGAGGTGGTCCGGTATGCCGTTCAGTTGACACGCAGTACCCGGCCAGGAGATGCGGTGGCCCCAGACTTTGTCCGGAATTGGGTCAGCTATGGAGCGAGCCTTCGCGCCTCGCAATTCCTGGTGTTGGGAGGAAGGGCCCGTGCCCTTATGAAGGGTCGTTATAACGTTTCGTACGAGGACATCCGCGCGTTGGCCAGGCCTGTTTTCCGCCACCGGATTCTGACCAATTTTCATGCGGAGTCAGAGAACGTGACTCCAGACGATATCGTGGATCGTTTGCTGGCAGCTATCAAACCGGCCGGATCGGGACTGTGAGCAAGTCCCCCTCCCTGAGATTCATCGATCCTTTGGTGCTCTCCCGAATCAGGGGTCTCCAGCTTATAGCCAAGACCGTGGTGGAAGGTTTCGTGACGGGTCTTCACCGATCTCCGTATCACGGCTTCAGCCTCAACTTTTCAGAATACCGGCAGTATGCACCGGGAGACGACATCCGAAGCATAGACTGGAAGGTCTTTGGCAGGACGGACCGCTTCTACGTAAAAAAGTACGAAGGGGACACCAATTGCCAGATGTATCTTCTTCTGGACAACAGCGCTAGTATGGGCTACGCTAGCGGCCCCATCTCCAAGATCGACTACGCTCGCTATCTAGCGGCTTCGCTGTCCTACCTGGCTGTCCGCCAGAGTGATGCCGCCGGACTGGCTGCCTTCGACTCGGGGGTCTTCAACCGCATCCCGCCACGGGCTCAATACAGACATTTCCTCACCATCCTTCACCGTCTTGAGCAACTCGAGCTCGGTTCGCGAAACAATATCGGCGAAGCCCTGGAGGAGCTAGCGCGTCTCATTCGAAAACGAAGCATCGTCGTCCTCATCAGCGACTTCTATCACGAAGTGGAGGAGCTCTCGAAGACGCTTCGTTTCTTCCACCACCGCGGCAACGACGTCATTCTTTTCCATTTGCTGGATCCGGTAGAATTGAAGATGCCCCTGGCGGACAGTTGCACGCTGCAGGACATGGAGACGAGCGATTACCTTTCCTACGTTCCGGATCACTCTCGAGCAGGCTACCTTGAGCTCTTGCAGCAACATATCGGTGATCTCCAGAGGGGATGTCGCGACGCACGCATTGACTACACACTCTTGAGCACCGACGAACCTCTGGACCGGGCCCTATACAGCTATCTTTCGGCTCGACAACGCAGGTACTGATTTCCGTGCTTTAAGCGAGGCGACTCGATGGAGTTTTTGAACCCATTCTTCTGGCTAGGAGCCACCGCATTGACGGCTCCCATCCTGCTCCACCTGGTTCGAAGGCACCGGCGGGAGCGGGTGCCCTTCCCCTCGCTCATGTTCTTGCACCAGATTCCCACGAAAGAACTCAGAAGAAAAAAGCTGACGCACCTGTTCCTGTTGTTCCTCCGCTGTTTGGGGCTCTTGCTGATCGTCGCGGCATTCTCGCGTCCAATGGTGTCGGGGACGTGGTTCGGAAACCTAGCAATGGGAACTCCGCGTTCGTTGGTGATCCTGATCGATTCCTCGATGAGCATGTCACGAGAGCCGGTCTGGCAGAAGGCATCCGAAGTGGCCGAGCAAAGGGTCCGATCCTTGACCGGAGGGGATGAGGGCCTGATCGTGCGGTTCGGAGAGACGGTTGAAGTTCTCTCCTCCTGGGAAGCTCGACCGGAGCGCCTCCTCAGCGTGCTGCACAGCCGCTCTGGAGCCTCGTTTGAGGGCACCTCCTATGGTGAAGCGCTCCGCGTTGCCTCCGAGCAGTTCAAAGAGCAGCAGGCCAACAGTAGGAAGGAGATCGTTCTGATTACGGACCTCCAACTCAGCGGCCTTCCGGAGAGCCAGAAGTGGAGATTGCCAGATGACGTGATTCTGACGATTGAGAGCGTAGGCGAGGAATCAGCCAACTTATTCGTCGAAGAGGTGCGGCTGGAAAGATTCAGTTTTGGCGAGCAACATCCATACCCAATTGTTACTTTGCTGAAGTCCACGCCTCCTCAACGGCTGCAGGGCGAACTGCAGCTGTTCCTGGAAGGGCAGTTGATCGACAGGAAGGGCTTTGAGCTGAACCAGGACGGCACGGGCCAGGTGACTTTCCGACCCTTCGCATTGGAAGCGGGTCCCCACACGGGAAGGATTGTGGCCCAAGTTGAGGACTTACTCCCGGCCGACAATATCTTCTTCTTCGTCGTCGAGAGGCGCGAATCCCAGCCTATCACGGTGGTGTCGAGTCGCCCGTCGTCGATGGTCTATTTGAAGAGCGCTCTCTCATCTGGTCAGAATCTGCCATTTCGCGTGGAGGTTGTGGAGCCTCCGGGACCAGCCCGACTAATCCCGGAAGCCAGGCCGGTCCTGATTCTAGACAATCTCGCCCGGCCGCCCCGGCCAGACGCGCTCAAGGCCTACGTCACGAACGGCGGTGGGCTTTTAGTCTCATTGGGAAACAGCGTCCGCCCCGAGGCTTACAATCGGCTTGCGGCGGAGCTCTTTCCGGCCGAGCTGGATCAGCGTCAGTTCATTCGGAGCCGCGACCGGAACTTTACCTCTATTACGGATGTGGACTGGCAACATCCGATCTTTTCTGTGTTCCAGGAGTCTCACCGGGCTGGCCTGGTGAGCGTTCAGTTCTATAGCTATTGGAAGCTTCGCCCCCAGCAGGGCTCCACCGTTTTGGCTAGATTTGATGACTCCAATCCCGCCCTGCTGGAACGCACCCTGGGAAGGGGTCGGGTCCTGGTTTTCGCCTCCTCTCTCGATCGCGTCTGGACAGACTTTCCCCTACGCAGTGCCTACGTGCCTTTCTGGCACCGATTGGCCGGCTACGCCGGTGGCTGGTCGGCATCGGCCGCGGCCATGACGGTCGGTGAGATTCTTGGCTCAGATCAGTATGGGGCCAAGTCCGAGCGCGGAAGCACTAGCAGCTGGAATATTGTGGATCCCAACGGCCAACGAGTCATCGGATTGGACCAGGAAACTCCGGATTTCGTCGAGTTGAAATTTCCAGGGCACTATGAAATAAGAAAGAACAAGAAAACCGACTGGGTGGCAGTCAACAGCGATCCGAGGGAATCGGATCTGCAGCAGGTGCCGGTCGATAAACTGCTAGCCAGATTCCGAGCGGAGCGACCTGCGACGAGTTCCTCTCCCCAGGCGACGCGCGTTAGCCAGGAAGAACACCGCCAACCTTTGTGGTGGCCCTTGCTTCTGGCTGCTGCTCTGGTGCTGGGGATCGAGTCCCTGGTAGCAAACCATCGGCGACGGGTAATCGAGTGAGAGCTCCGTTTATGCGAGGTGGAATCTGATGTTGGGAGCGACGGGAAAGAAGATTGAGTCAGTTCGGAGAAAACTCCGCCTGGAACGTTTGCTCAAGGGCCTCGCCATTCTGTTTCTGATTCTGGTTTTGGGCTCGATCCTCTCGAGTTATGTTCTCTCCCGTTACAACTTTCCGGAAGAAGTACTGCTCTGGACCAGGATAGTTGGCGTCGTACTCCTCCTGGGCTTCTTGTTAAAGGTATTGATCCCGGTCTTTCGACAGTCCTCGACTCGTCAGGTGGCGCGTTTTCTGGAGGAGAGGCATCCTCAACTTCAACATGGACTGTCGACGGCGGTGGGGCTGAGTGAGGGCGAGACTTCAGGGGATCCGCAGTTGCGAATGCTTCTGGAGCGGGATGTTTGGGAGAAGCTTCGGAAAATCGCACTTCCGACATTTTATCGAGCACGGAGCAGCCTCCTCTCAATCCTGGCGGTGGTCGTTTCGGTTTTCCTCTTCGGTTATCTGTTCTTCGGCGGTCCCGAAGCCTTTCGCTACAGTCTTAGCAGGTTGCTCGGGAGCTGGGATGAAATAGGTGAGAGCCCGCTGTATGCGATCTCGGTTTCCCCGGGCAACACTACCGTAGCAAAGCATGCAGACGTTGAAGTTCGAGCCTCCCTGACTGGATTCTCCTCAGAAGATGTCAGGCTGCAGGCCCGCTATGAAGATGATCCCGCCTGGCAGGAAACCCTCATGCGACCCGATTTCGACAGCGGGGATCTTGTTTTCCTCTTCTTCGACGTGAGGGAAGCGATGGACTACTACGTCGAAGCCGATGGTATTCAATCGGATACCTTCCGGATCTCAGTCTCGGAACTACCAAACATCGAAAAACTCGAAGTCAGGCTCGTTTTCCCCCGGTACACGGGCTTGAAACCGGCAACCTTGGAGGATGAAGGTGACATTGAGGCAGTTGTGGGAACCCGGGCAGAGCTGAACATCCGGACCGATCAGCCGGTGGAGGGAGGCCTGATTCGACTGGAAGAAGCCGGCGACGTTCTTTTAAAGAAGGTGAGTCCACAACACCTTACTGCCGACCTCAAGGTGTCTCGCGACGACTACTATCGAATTCACCTGCAGAATCAAGAAGAGGTCTGGTATCCGGCATCGGACGAATTCCTGATCCGGGCGCTCGAGGATCAGCCGCCTCTGGTTTCCTTCAAGTCGCCAGGGCGGGATCAGAGAGTAACGAACATCGAGGAGGTCTTTGCCGAGGTGAAGGCGCAAGATGACTACGGCATCGGGAAGACCCGCATCCACTTCTCGGTCAACGGAGATTCCGAGCAGGCAGTCAAATTGAATCAGCCCGCTGGCTCGCGCTCCTTCGTCACATCTCACACCTTTTATCTGGAAGAATTCGGCTTGTCTCCAGGGGATTTCGTCTCCTACTACGCCCAGGCCGACGACGCTATCTCGTCTTCGGTCACCGACATCTACTTCCTGGAAGTGGAGCCTTACGATCGGGAGTACTACCAATCGCAGAGTCAAGGCATGTCCATTCCAGCCAGTAACAAAGAAGATCTCAAGCTTGCCAAGCGGCAGAAAGAGATCATTGTGGCCACTTTCAAGCTGCGTTTCGAAAAGAGTTCCCGCGCGGGCTTCAAAGAGGATATCCAAACCCTGGCTCTGGTACAGCAGAGGCTCCAAGGACAGACCCAGACCCTGATTGATCGACTTGAGCTGAGACGGACAGCCGCAGCCGACCCTCGCTTTCAGAAAATGGCCGATCACCTGAAACAGGCCGTCGAGCACATGGATCCTGCCCACGATCATTTGAGCAAGTCCGCTCCCAAGAAGGCGCTGCCAGAGGAGCAAAAGGCCCTCCAGCAGCTTCTCCGCGCCGAAGCCCTGTTCAAGGAAATCCAGGTTTCCTTCTCTCAGAGCCAGTCGGGAGCTCCTGCTTCAGCCCAAGAGCTGGCAGACCTGGTTGATCTGGAGCTGGATCGTACCAAGAATCAGTACGAGACGATGCAGCAGAGTCAGCAGTTTAAGCGTGAACAGAAACTGGATGAGGCCCTCGAGAAACTGAAGGAGCTTGCTCGCAGACAGGAGCAACTAGCGGAGCGCAAGCGCCGACAAAGTGGGCAGAGCTCTGCGATGAACAACATGTCACAGCAACAGCTGATGCAAGAGGCGGATCAGCTGGCGAGACAGTTGGAACGATTATCCCGACAGCAGAAAGAACAGCAGCTTTCGGGGATCAGTAGTCGACTCCGAGAAGCCGCCAAGCAGATGCGACAGGCTCAGTCCGGGAAGCAGTCGCCGGAGCGGTCACAGATGCAGGCTGAACGGGCACTCGAAAGACTTCAGAAAGCAAAGGAGGAGTTGGGTCGGCAGCGACAGAATCAGCGTTCGGAAAGCGTTCAGAAGCTGAAGGAAGACGCACAGCAGTTGGTGCGCAACCAGGAAAACGTCCTCGACAAACTCGATAGCCTCAAGCAGCGTTTCGGATCTGGGAAAGTGGACCAGGAAACCATCCGAGAGCTTCGCAAACTGCTTCGAGAAAAGTCTGGGCTCCAGGAGGATCTCTTCAGCCTGGAGAGCGAGCTGCACCAGTCGGCGCGCCAACTGGAGTCGAAAGAGCAGGCGACGTCCCGCAAGCTGAAGCAGGCGGGGAACAGCGTTCGCGACAACCAAATCCCAGAGAAGATGCAAGAGGGTTCCCAGCTACTGTCCCGTGGCTGGGTGGATATGGCGCGGGATAGGGAAGAGGGTGTTGCGAAGGAAGTCGCCAAGCTCTCAGAGAAGGTGGATGCAGCCGAGAAAGCTCTGGGATCCCAGGGCCAACCCCAAGCCAAGGAAGGCCTGCGAAAGGCGTTGAGCCAGGTTGGCGAGTTGGTTGAGGGTTTGTCCTCCCTGCACCAACGTGCCGCTGAGAGCGGCACGGAACAGGAGTCGGAGCAAGCTTCAGAGCAGGGGAAGAGTCCCCGAGGCTCCGAGAAAGCTCAGGAGGGAAAGAGTGGCAAGGGCAAAGGAAAAGGCGAAAGCAGCGGCGAGTCCGGAAAGGAGGGGACGCCCTCTTCTGCGATGCGCCGGGCGGGAGGACTTCCCAACACCACCGGTGTGGATCCCGGTCATGTTAGGCGAGAATGGCAGGAGCGTATGAGAGAGGCCAAGTTCCTTCGAGGTCTCCTGAATCAAGAACCCTCTTTACGGCGAGACATGGACAGCCTGGTGAGGCAGATGAAGAAACTCGATCTGGAGCGGCTGTTCTCTGACCCAGAAGAGATCGACAAGCTCAAGGCCCAGATCATCGCCGGCTTTCACCAGCTAGAACTGGAAATCAATCGCGCTCTGGAAGATCAATCCGGAAGGCTGAGGTCGAGCTTCGACGAGGACGAAGTGCCGCCGTCTTTTCGGGATCAGGTAGAAGAGTACTACAGAAGACTCTCCGGCGAGCGCCTGCAATAGCGGGGGCGGGACTAAGCTGAAACTTCAAGAATTCGTCGCACGTCCGAACGTCTCACGTCTCTAGTCCCCGGACAGCGCGTCGAACGGGACCTGTTGGCCGGCAGCATCAACCTACTTCACCAAGACTAGACTCCCCAGACTCTTTTCACGACCTGAGGATGAACTACCAGTATGACAAAGCCAAGTCCGTCAGAGCCGCGAACGACTTGAGCCGTTAGCAACATGAGGCCAAGTTCCGAGGAGAGAGCTGGACAACTCTTCCCCACGCAGTGACACACGATATCGCCTATCCTCGACCGAAGTTTCGCTCTCGAATGGGGCAGCGTAGCGGGGGCGGGACTAAGCTGAAACTTCATCGGCTAGAAGATCATGCAAGAGACGCCATCTGACAGAGCGGTGATCTTCGTAGGATGGGCACTCTTGCCCGTCACTTTCATCGACGGGCAGGAGTGCCCATCCTACAACGGACAGAGTGCTATCGATGTTCGTGGTTCGAGACAACCCAAAGTTTCTTTCTCGAATGGGCAGCACAGCTGGGGCGGGACTGACCTGAAACTTCATTCTCGGGCTTGAATAGAAAAGGCCCCGTCGGTACCAGTTCGCTTTTCGCGCACCGGCACCGACGAGGCCGCATTCAGGTAGCGCGGCAGTTCAATTCCCTACAACGCAAGGGCGTGATCCGGAGAGGACCAGACAGCGCTAGCGGTCTCGATCTCCTGCTCCTGGTCACCGCACTGCGGTGTTCGGCGGAGGGTTGGGCGGTCCTTCGGCTCCGGGAACTCCGCGCTAATTCCCTTCAGGGTCGCCTTGACCTGCTGGAATTCCTCAGTGTCTACCAGTACCTCCTTCTTGATCGGAAGGCAGGTAATCTCACCATACGTATTGACGATCCGCTCGTAGAAGGCCGGATGAGTGCGGAAGAAGCTGGCCGACTTGACGTACCCCTTCTCGCTGGCCATCTTGTCGAAGAACGTGATGAATCCAGAGGGATCGTATCCCGCGTTCCAGGCGTACTGAGCACCCAGCTGATCGGCCTCTTGTTCGAAATCACGACTCACTCCGAGGAGTGTCAGATTCAAAACCATTCCGAGTCCCATGAAGCCATACTGCAGCGCGTAGTAGGTCCCGATCCCTGGCACCTCCGGTGAGAATGACCGACGCCATCTGGGCTGCCTGGTAAAGAATACTGGTGAACTTAGCCTTCTTTTGCAGTCGAGCTCCATGTCGAGCCGTGACGTGGGCAAGCTCATGAGCCAATACCCCCGCCAGCTCCGATTCCGTCTCAGCTTTCTCGATCAGTCCGGAGTTCACGAAGAGGAAGCCTCCGGGCAGGGCAAAGGCATTGATCTCATCGCTAGCCAGGACGGTCACTTCGAGGGGAACCGTCAAGTCTGAATGGTCGGCGATCCGCTCTGCAACCTGCTGCACGTACTCGGTCACTTCGGGGTCATCGACCTCTGGAGGCATCGCGCCCATGGTTCTCATTTCCAGAACCGCCTGCTGACCTATCTAGACGTCTTCTTCCTGCCCTTCCTTTATGACCTGAATTCCAATGTCTCGGCGTCTCCGTAGCGGCGTTCCCGGACCCGAGCCGACTCAAGGTCGTTTTCAATCTGAAGCTTCTTCGCGGGCCATTCCTTGATGAGTTCGAGTTTGGCCAGCTTGTTGTCGTAGCCGACCGGAAGCAGCTGGTTACGCTCCAGCTCCTTCTTCTTCAGCTGCTCTTCCAGGTCTAGAACCTGACAGTGCAGATCACTCCTTTTCTGGCCCATGTCGACGTTGTCTCGAGACTTGGATAGGTTCAGCTCGGCAAGCTGTTCTCGAGTAGCCTGGATTTCTTGTTTTAGGGACTTTTCCTCGCTCTTCAGTTTTTCCTTCTCTGCCTTCCTCTCCGCTTTCAGCTGCTTCTTGTACGAATCCAGCTCCTTCTTGGAGAAGTTGAATTCATCCGCACTTTCGAGCAGATCGAGGTAGGATTCTTCCACCAGCACAGATAGCGGCGTTACCGGATCGGGGTCGAGCCAGGCAGCCCACACATTGCTCCAAACCAGCAGGGCGCAGAGGCCAGTAGCTAAGAACTTGGCGGTGATATTTCTTGTGGCCATGATTATTCTCCTCCCCAAAACTGGGGTTTCCTGGGTTGGTCCAGCAGATCGGTGGGGACCTGTCTGGACATTTTTCAACTGTGGCGACTCGAACGGGCGAGTCTACGATTGTCGCGTCCTAAGACTCCTGGGGAACCCGGGAGTGTAGCGATTTGGCTGACCGATCCAACCTGAGTCCCAGGGAAGGGAGAGCCCGGCTTCAATCGTCAGCTGGGGAGTGAGGTGCACGATTTTGTGTTTGCCACTCATTCCTCTAAGCTCCTCCAGGTCTATCATTTACCCTTTTCTGATCTGGCATCTCCGGCTGATGCCCTGGTTCTGCTATATAGAGGAGGCAGAGAGGGAAAAGGTTCGCCAAGGATTGTAAAGGCTGGCTGGTCCAAGCTGACACTTCTTGACGAAAGGGGAAATCAGAAGGGTGTTGTCAAACAGGGCAGCAGCCGTGAGCTAGCCCGCATAATTCAGAAGTTTCCTACTGCGGCGGAGCCATCATCCGCCCTGACTGCGTTTCGCTCGGTCGACCTCCTCGACGTACTGCACGAGTACGAACGCGGAGGTCTCGGTCGCAAGCCTTGCCAGGACGGCGTTGTCACCGCCTTGCTACGAAAACTTCTGAATTATGCGGGCTGCGCCCCGGCGGACTCAGCTTCGTCTGCGGATATCTTCCGGGACGACTCAGACAAATAGTGTCTCGCCCGGCATGGACACCGGGCTGGCAGGCGGTTTCGCGTCCCAGGCATAGGTTTCCGGTGAGAGGCTTTCTTGAGAATTGAGTGCCTCCTCCCAGGTGAGCGTTTTTCCGGTATAGGCTGACATGCGCGCCATAATGCCCAACAAGGTGCTCTTGGCCATATACTCGCCGTTGTTGATCACTTCACCCTTCCGGAGTGCTTTGTACATGGCGTTGTGCTCGAGCTGGTGCATGTCTGTTCGTTCGTGTGGCCATTGCCAGGGAGCCTGTCCGTTGATGCTGTACTCCATCAAGTTGGCCCGCCCCTGGGTGCCGAAGACCAGGTCGATAAACTCACTACTGCAGCGGGGCTGTTGACGAGTCGCAGCAAAGTGCTTCACGCCATTTTCATACTCGAATACCGCACTGAAGTGGTCATAGATATTTCCGTTTGCTTCACCGATTCGGGTCTGACGGCCCCCGGTAGCGACACACCGAATGGGGTTCTGATCTTTCATCAGCCACGCAATCTTGTCGAGTTCATGGACGAACTGCTCTACAATGAAGTCCCCGGATAACCAGGTGAAGTTGTACCAGTTCCGCATCTGCCAATACATGTCGGTATCGCCTGGACTCCGCGGAGCTGTCCGGGAGTATCCATTGAAACGGGTGCTCTCGATTGTGACCAGATCGCCCAACGCACCTTGGTGTATTTGCCTGATGGTTTTCTGCATACCCGTTTCGTAGCGCCAACAGAGACCAGAGAGGAGAGAGAGATTCTTCTGTTTGGCCAGCTGGGCCGATTCGAGAATCGATCGGATACCGGGAGCGTCTACGGCCACCGGCTTTTCGGCGAAGACATGCTTTCCGGCCTCGAGACAAGCTCGCACGTGAATTGGCCGAAAATGAGTGGGCGTAGCCAGCAGGACCACGTCCACGTCTGAGGACAATAGTTGCTGATACGCGTTGAAACCCACGAAACAGTGGTCCTTGGCGACTCTCACCCGGCTGGATACGTCTTCTGACCGTCCCAGGTTTACGAGGCTCTTGTCCAGTTGATCTGCGAAGGCATCGGCCATTGCAACGAGTCGGGTATTGGGGTCAGCTCGCAGTGCCTGGACAGCGGCACCGGTCCCCCGGCCACCACAGCCTACCAACCCAATCCGCAGAGTGTCGCTTCCATCGACGTAGCCGGCTCTCACGCTGGAAGCGACTCCGGCACCAACAACCGCCGCCGCCGACCGCCTCAGAAAGGCACGTCGCGAGGCTGGAGCATTTTCCTCGATCACAGGTTTCTTTTCTTCCATCTTGTTCCTTCCTGTATCCACTAAGCTGGGTAAGATGTGCCTATTCTATAGAAGAATTCCTGGATCATCAAAGCGCGAGTTGTGGGTGCCTCGTGCGGTGCAGGATGGGCAGATGAGCGGTATTCCGACTCGGCACATCCGGGATTGGCGAACGGAAGGCGCGCCAACGTACCCTGAAGGCGCTTGGAGGTGGACCACTCGCTGCCGAAATCGAGCACTGTATGCTAACCTTTAGGCGGCTACGGTGCGATGAGTTCCAGGTCAGTGGCCCCCCAGGAAGCCCTGGCCCCATTCGAGAAAGAAACCTCAGTGTCCTACCGTGGCACGGGCATCCCTGCCCATGATGACCGATCCGTCGAGCTAAAGGCTCGACAATCACGGCCTGGAAGGCCGTGCCACGGTTGGGAATCCTGAACCTGGAACCAAATGAAGTTTCAGCTTAGACTATCGGGAGAAGAAGAGAGTCTATGATCTCCCCAAGTATTGATTGTTCGGCTGGTTTTGTCCGAGTGAGAAATCCGCAGCGGTGGGGACGCGGGGCCTGGCGAGGCACCTTTGGCCTTCTGCTGATGGTGGCGATTGCGGGCTGCTCGCAGGACCCGAAACAAACCTTGATTACCGAAGAGAACCAGGCAGAGCTCTATCAGACCATTAGCAATGGCACCGCGTTGACGCATGAGGAAGGCAAGCTGCTGGAGGCCTACCTGGGACGACACCGAGATGCACTCGGGGACCGCAAGCTGCCACCAGGAAGAACTATCGAAGAGCTAATCGAAGAGCAGCGTTTGCTAGCCATTCTCGATCAGTCCAGCTCGGAGGACGGTTCGCCGCCTTCGCAGGATGCCAACGTGTTCCAGAGCGGAGGAAAAGGATCTCAGCCCAAGGCCGGAAAAAGAGACGCCCAACCGGGCTCTCCTCCCTCCAATGATAAGAGTGGGGGAGACAAGCTCGCGGACGCCGATAGCAAGGACAAGTCTGTTCCGACCGAACCCGAGGTGGTTGAGCCTCCTGCACCCACAACGGCCGTCATCCCTTCGGGGTCGATACTGCGGGTCCGTTTGAACGAATCCCTGAGTAGCAAGAAGAACCAGACCGGGCAGTCATTCGAAACAGTGTTGGAGGAGGATCTGGTCGTCGACGGGCATCTTTTGGCCCCAGAGGGAAGCCGCGTCACCGGTTACATCAAGGATGCCCAGAAGTCCGGAAAGGTCAAAGGGCGGGCAGCGATGTCTCTGACCCTTACGGATATCGCAGTCGGAGACGAAACCTATGACATCGACTCCAACACCTTGAACTTTGAAGCAGACAGTACGGCCAAGCGAGATGCCCAGCGGACCGGTATCGCCACGGGTGTTGGGGCTCTAATCGGTGTCCTGACCGGAGGCAAGAAGGGGGCGGGGATAGGAGCTGTGATCGGAGCCGGCTTGGGTGGCGGATCCACCGTGATGACTGCCGGAGACGAGGTCGAGTTTGCAGTCGAACAGCTCTTCGAGTTCAAGCTGGACGATGAGCTCGAGATGAGAATTGTGTCGCGCTGAAGTGGCCTTCCAGCCCAATAATCTCCTTTGGGTTGATTGTTCACTCGACGCGCCGGATTCGAGGTGAACCCCAAGCTAATGCGTATTGATACTATCGAGATTTTTCATGTTGCCATGCCCTTGATCTATCCTTGGCGGACCGCCTATGGCGAGGACGCTGCGATAGATTCTGTGCTGGTCAGGATGCGGAGTGGCGATCTGGAAGCCTGGAGTGAGACGACACCCTTTGCGGCACCCCAGTACAGCCCAGAGTGGGCGCGAGGTGTATTTCACTGCGTCCGTGAGTGGCTGGCGCCTTCGCTGATTGGTCGCAACATAGAAAGCGGCGAGGAGCTGCAGCAGATCCTGTCGTTCGTCAAAGGTAATCCATTCGCCAAGAGTTCTCTGGATATCGGCTGGTGGATCCTCAAGGCCCTGGAGGAGGGGCAGCCTCTCTATCGTCTTCTGGGTGGGAATCGGCCTGAAATCGACGTGGGTGCAGATTTCGGAATCATGGATTCGATCGACGACCTCCTGCGGGGTTTGGAGGGAGCAGTGGATGCCGGTTTCAAGCGCGTCAAGTTGAAGTTCCGTCCCGGCTGGGACCTCGAGATGCTGCGGCAAGTCAGGGGGCGCTTCCCCTCAGAGACTTTTCATATCGACTGCAATAGTGGCTACCAACTGAGCGACGTCGACATGTTTCGGCGGATCGATGAGTTCGGCCTGGCCATGATCGAACAGCCGCTGGCGCACGATGATCTGTTGGATCATGCCAAGCTGCAGAAGGAGATTCAGACTCCAGTCTGCCTTGACGAGAGCATTACGACACTCGAGAAGGCGAGAAAGGCTATTGAACTGGGGAGTTGCCGCTACGTCAATGTGAAGCCTGCTCGAGTAGGAGGACTGACGATCGCCAAACAGATCCACGATTTGTGCAAGGAAAAGGGCATTCCCTGTTGGATCGGGTCCATGTTGGAGAGTGCCATCGGTACTAGAGCCAACGCTGCCATGGCTACTTTGGGAAACTTCACGTATCCCGCTGATCTGTTCCCCACAAGCCGCTTCTACCACCAAGACCTGGGCTCTCCCCATGTGGAGCTGTTTCAAGAGGACGATGGGCCAAAGATTGTCCTTCTGGACCGGCCCGGAACGGGCACAGAGCCGGATCGGGAGATGCTGGAACGCTGCAGTCTATCCCGTGCTCTGGTGAATTGTCCCCTGCAGTCTTGAGATTTTCTTAAGTCGTTACCTCAGCAGCCGAGTCGGGTTCCCGGAACACGGCCCAGAAGATCACTGCACAGAGAGTCGTGACCAGAGCGGGAACGGCAAAGACGATGCCGTAATCGGTGATCTCTCCCGCGGTACAGATCTCTTTCAGCCAACCCGCGAAAATACTTCCGCCAAAGAGGCCGATCCCCAGCACAGCCACGTTAATAAGGGACTGGGCAGAGGTCCGAATATCCTTCGGTGCCACCATGTCCGTGTAAATGAATGCCACTACAAAAAAGAAGACGTAGCAGAAACCGTGTAGGGCGAGGGAGCCAACCGCTACCCAGATTACCCCGGGAGTCGACTCGTGCATCATCCAAACCAGTGCGAATATGACATATCGGATGGGCCAGGCCAGAATTCCCAGGAGCATCGACTTGCGCACTCCCCAACGTGCGAGGGCGTAGGGAAGCAGCGCTGCCATGGTGAGTATCTCCGCGATCTGTCCAATCGTCATCCAAGCAGGGAGATTCTCTGAATTGATGCCTACGGCAGGTCCGATCGTCTGGAGATAGGGAAACGTCAAGACGTAGTACAGTTGTAGTTCGGTCGCGACCACGAAGGCAATCAGAAAGAAGTAGAGGTAGTTTCGATCGCGGAGCAGTGCCAGAGCGCGACGAAACGCCAGCGGATCAGCCGCCTCCCTGGAGGGCGGAGTATGAGGCAGCCTCAGCGAGAAGAGTGCCATTGTCAGGGAGAAGACTCCCGCCAGTACGAAGGCGTCTATATAGTCGGCACCCTCGGTATTGTAGTTGACCCGCAGCAAGGTTAGAATCCAGTTGGCCATGATCCAACCGATGGTTCCCCAGACACGAACCGGACCAAAATCTCTCTGCCCATCCTCCAGATGCTGGAACGCAAGGGCGTTGGTTAGTGCCAATGTGGGAGCAAAGACGAGGCAGTAGAGGAACATCAGGGCGAGCATGGGGGTAAGCGTGGAGGTGAAGGCCATCGCGACCAGCAGTGCTCCTCCCAGGAGTTGGAATAGAGCCAGCGCCTTTTGGGTTGGCAGCCAGCGGTCAGCGACCTGGCCGGCAGTGAAGGGGGATAACAGGTTGGCCAGGGGAAAGGCCGCATAAATAAGGCCTAGTCCCCACCCCGTAAATCCAAGCCGAGCCTCCAGGTAACCAGCCAGAGCCGGAGCCCAAGCTCCCCAGATCGCATACTGCAGAAACATCATCAAACTCAGTTTGGGATGTCGGAACATGTTTCGCATCGGTTACGGCCTTTCCGGGGTCGTCGGTTACGGGTTGCAGGTCGCAAGTCGGAAGGACGGCGCTCCAGGCCCCTGGGAGGCGTCTGCCTGTGCCGCGTTGGCCTGGCACCCCGCCATATTGGATCTGGGGAAACCTGCAAACTTGTGATCTGTGATCTGAGACGCTCGATCGCTTTTCACGCTCTATTCTGATTCCGCCACAGTTCCAGGCGGTCCGGTAATTGCTCAGGTCTTGCCGTCCCGGTCATTGCCAGTTGCTGAATCGTTAGGGAGGCCACCAGATTGGCTATCAGGGCCGCCTCGGGAAGGGATGCGCCACTGGCCAGGGCGAGAATGGCGCCGGCGCAGGTCGAATCTCCGGCCCCGGTAGAATCGGTGGGGCCCTCGATTCTTACTGCGGGTATCAACGTCATCTGCGGATCGGTCACAAGCGCGCCTCGCTCACCCAACGTGGCGCAGACCGGTCCCCCGGTCTCGGCTCGCAAGTCAGGCAGTGCCCTTTTTACCGATTCCAGGTCAATTCTTTCTTCCGGCAGCGGATTGGGATGATCTACGACCTCGAACTGGTTGGGTTTGATGATGAGGTTTCGGAAGAGCCGAATATGCGTCCGGCTGTCCGCCAGGAAGACTACATCAGGATGTCGCTTGGCCTGTTCGGCAAGCCTGCCGCGCACTCTGGATGTGATGATCCCGCAGTCGTCTTCCTCCACCTGGTCAGCTATGACAACGCCATCGACGTCCCCGAGCAGCTGATCAAGGATCTCGATCACAGCTTCGATAACCTGGTCGGGCGTGGGTTTTCGGTTCTTTGTGTCGTAGCGCTCGTGCTCGCCTGCCAAACTGGTATCTGTCATGTTCCTGGGTTTGAGGTAGGTTGGGGTCATCAGTAAGGGATCCTGCAGGAGGCCCGAGGTGTTGCAGCCAAGGCGTCCCAGGGCCGTCAAGAGGTCGTGAGCCTCACCGTCTTTACCGATCGCTCCCACCGTATGAACCGTGGCGGTTCCGAGGGATACCAGGTTGTTGACGATTGTTCCGGCCGCTCCTGGAGTGCGACGAATTCCAACGACCTGGTGCGCCGGCTGGCCGCTTTCAACACTACGCTCCAGGATCCTCGGGTCAGTGTCGAGGTACTTGTCCAGGAAGAAGTCCCCGATGACCGCAATCCGGCGAGAGTCGAATCTAGCGATCAATTCTTGGAGGCGCTCTGGTGTCATCTCTACGTAGTTCGCTGATGCTATAGCCTAGAGATGATCTCGTCATAGAGTGCCGGTACGGTTTCGCGATGGCGACCTCGGACGTAGTAGCTTTCTCCACCGTCTGCTATGGTTCGGACCAGAATCGTTTTATAGGGCCGAAAATAGTAGCGAGGATCTTCTTTGGGCGCTTCCTGGGAGAGATCTTCTCCCAACTCTAGAAGGTCAAATACTCCCGTAGTAAACCGACTTATGGTGCGATTCTGTTGGGTTGCCACGTTTCGGGCCATCGCTAGGGCTTTAAGATAGATTTCGGGGCCCATGACCGCCGAACCAATGTTCAGGAATACACCTCCTTCCAACTCCGTGACCGACTGAGTGAAGATCAAGAAGTCGATAAACGAAGTGGCTCCGGTGGCGGCTCCATCACAATTTGGATGTTCGTGAACGATGTCCTGACCGATGGATACGTGGACGGTGACTGGTACTCCCAGGCGATATCCCGAGGCGAGAAGACTTTCGTTGCGGAAGGCGAAGTTGCTGTCTTCGATCATGCGGCCAACGGCCTCGCCCAGGCCGATTCCGTCTTGATGTCCCTCCACAGCAGCCTCATTGATCTTCCCGGTTTCGCGCCATAACCCAAACTGGCCCTGCTTGATGTAGCGGGCCACGCTCTCGCAAGTTTCTCCGATCAAAGCCATCTCGAAATCATGGATGGCGCCGGCACCGTTGACGGCGACGTGCCGGAGCAATCCACGCCTCATCAGGTCGATCAGGAGCAGGGAATTTCCCTCCCTTAAAACGTGCGCCCCGCACGCGAAGATCACCGCGCGATTCGAGCTGGCGGCCTTGACGATTCTCTCTGCCAGGATCGGAAGGGCCGGATGTTCGAAGGGAAGGCGAGGCCCCTCGGGTCGCTTCAAGACCTCTTGGCTGCGCAGGTCGTGGTCGCGTTCTCGCAGGGGCAGGAGCGTCAACCTAGTCCGATCGAAGGTGGGGAAGGGCATGCTCTCAGCTTTCCCTCCAGAGATGCCGGAATAATACCTCGCAATCTCGAAAGTCAGGAATGACAAAATCGGCACCGGCCTGGATCAGACGTTCTCGTTTCCATGGGTCCGGACGGCCACTGCGGCCAGTTTCATCAGTTGCAACGGCCACAGCGGTGCCTCCCACTAACTTGACGTTTTCTATCTCCACATAGCCGTCACCGAAGCCAATCAGGACGGAACCATCGACATCGTTCTCGCGCAGAATCCTCTCAATGACCAGTTGCTTCGAAAAGTTCTTGTAATCGGCCACAGCACCGTAGATCTGATTACCGAAGAACGCCCCGAGACCGAGCAGTTCGACTTCTTCCCGGACGTATTCCTCATCTGTTCCGCTCGCCAAGTACAGATCGACGCCCCGGGTTTGCAAGGCCTCCAAGGCCTCCCGTGTAAAAGGAACCAGCATTTCCCGAGGTTCCTGGGCGCCACTGCGTAGCTTCTCTCTGCGACCGTGGATCTTCTTCATCATACGCTCCAGGTACTCCTTCTTGTAGGTCTGAGCGTCCTCAGGCTGCGCGCCGCGAGCGGCAACCTCGCCCGCCAGCCGGATCATCTGGTAGATCGTCTGTCGTCCGGTTAGATCCTTCACGAACTGCATAGTCAGGCGGGTGAGGTCCTCTTCCGATTCCTCGGTGCCGGTCTGTCGGAGAACCTCAACCATCATTGCGATCATCACCTCGAGCCAGCCTTCGCGGATGAGGCTCAAGGTTCCATCGAAGTCGAACAGCGCACGGCTGGGCGGACGCTCCAGAGTGGTCTGACGGATCAGTTCGATCGTTGAGGACTCTGGGAGGTATTCAGACTCCGGCGAGGGAGGTGGATTCTCTATGTTCTGCTCTGATTCCATTAACGTCTCCTGTTTCCGAAACAGAGTGGGATTCTACTGTATAGGAAGCAGGAGATCGACCGGAAGAGTGAGCTGAACAGGCCTAAATCATGGCGATTGAGCGTTCATTTCGAACGTCAAAGGACCGAAGATGGGCGGCGCAGCCGGGAGCCGCAATCAGATTCAGGCGTTTATCGATGACCCGGGTGTTGAAGAGGGATGGCCAGAGTGCGTGACCTTCATGGAGTGGGTAACAGGCATTAGGGTCACGCCTCTGACTCTCTTGCCGGAGCCTTTCCGTACTGGCGGATTTGCCAGCTCCGCCAGGAGAACAGCCCCGGAAATTGGCTGGGTTTTACAGCTACAGGCTGCGGCTGTCGGATTTGCAGACAACCGTGGCCTGAGCACCAGACAGTCGAATTCTAGAAGGGCCCGCCACCTCCCCAGAAAAAATCAAACCAGTCAGACCAAATGATTGCCCAAAAAAAGACAGTTCCAACTAACTTCCTCATCTCGTGTTCCTCCCAAATAGCGATACTACTCACGGTTCTAAAACTCTTTTCCCCTCCACCGTGAGAGCGGGTTCGCAGGATAGCTAGCAGGTCGTGGGTTAAACTTTTACGTAGACCGTCAGAAAAATTATAACGCTTTTAGAATGAGTATCTTGAGGTAGTGAATTTGGTTAAGGACGTCCAACCTGTCCAAATTGAGTTGTCGAGGAAGCGTCAACAAACCGACACCCCGGTGACAGAAATATGTCGCTTGCGGGTCTGACTTCTTTGGGAGCCTTGGTTTCCGGTATCGGGTCGAAGTATGCCTGCCGAGCCTAGCGGGGCCACCAGCTGGCGCTGGTTCATTCAGGCGGAAACTTCTCCATTGCCTACTACACCAAAGGTGTTATTGCGTGTAGCCCAGGGTTGGCGATGCGGAGCGAAGCGAGCTACCCTGGGTTTAAGTTGTCTTGTTTTTTCTACGCTGAAAAGCGTTGTTGCCGAGACGTAGCCAGTCGGCGATAACCCCGATGGGGTAAGGACAGACCCGACTGAACCCAGGGTAGCTCGCTTCGCATTGCAACCCTGGGCTACACGCAATCACACCTTCGGTGTACGAGCGAGTCCCAAGAAACTTGTAACGACATTCTAGCTTCCCTCAAGTTTCAGTCAGTATTCCCAATCCGACCCGGCTGAATCTGTCTCTTCAGGAAGTGCCGCTTGAAAACCTGTTTTCCAGCTCGCGAAAGCGGGCGACCAGCCGAGTTCCTTCTTGGCTTTCTCGTTTGAGGCTCCGCGCTGCTCGTTCATGACGTAGAGGCCGTAGCGGCCGACCGCAAGTCTCGCCAGGAGGAGGGCACTTTCCTGGGCCGGGGAGCGTCGAGGGCCGCCGCATAGATAGGCAGCCAATCCCGAAGTGGGGCCGGCAGGTCGTCGACGATGTTGAAGATCCCCACCGGGCCTCCCTCGATCGCCGAAACGGTTGCCGTCGCCGCATCATCGACGTGGACGAAGGAGAAGACTCCTGAGCCGCTGGCTGCGATTGGGAACTGACGTTTCCTGACCAGAGCCCAACCGAGCCGTCAGAGGCATACGCTGTACCCCCTCCGTAGAGATACCCGTAGCGAAGTACTACCCCTTCGACACCGTCGGCTGAAGTCACCTGTCGCTCCAGATCGTCCATTGCGAAAACCGTCCGACTCCAGGGCAAGGGAGCTTCCGTCCAAAGCGGAGCCGTCTCGTCTTTTACCGGTCCGCCCAGCGGAGCATATGCAGAATGCGATGCTCTGGGCGACAATCCGCTTTATACCGGCGTTCAGCGCCACCCCAACCAGATTCCTGGTTCCCTCGATGCGGATCCGGTCGTTCTCGGCGAGCTGATCTGCGATCCTGCGCGGGTGAATGGCAGGGGGCAGCGCCGTCAGCTGGTGGACGACTACGTCGGGCTGGGCATGGCGTATCGAGTCTTCGACACGGGCCGCTTCGTACACGTCGCAAACAACGGGCCTGGCACCAAGGACCGCGAGTCGATCAGCCCGCTCCTGGCTGCGGGTCATCGCCGTAACTGAATGACCCCTCTCGATCAGACGGGGCACCAGCGAATTCCCGATCACTCCGCTCGCTCCTGCAACAAAGACCCTCATTTCGCCGTGCCTTTCATGCCGTTGGCCAGCTCTATCTGCTGTCACCCCATCTCAGAGGGGGGTCTACAACCAAAAGACGAGAAAGGCCACCCGGATGTGACATCCAAAATGACAGGGCTTTTACCAGATGTCGAGCTGCCCGGATAGGCACAGAAACTTCGGCCTGGAGGCCAAAGCTACGTAAGAGCGCTCGGAACCTCGGGAAGGCTGGGTTCGTCTGGGGATGTCTTCATTCGACGCTGCAGTCCAGCAGCTCGACGGGCACGACGGCCGCATCCGAAAAATTGGAGTAGTTGATCGGCTGAGAGCCTCGAAGCACAATCTGGGTTCCACTATCGGTGCCACCTTGGCCCATGTCGAGCAGAGCGTAGCGCTGCAGCAGGCACTTGCGTCGACACGGAACAAGCTGGAACAGACCCAACGACAGGTTGAACGGTTGACGGAAGAACTACGGGCCGCGCGGTCCACTTCGTCTGATCGATAAGGCAAGGGCCAGTCGCTGAGACCTGCTTTCTCACCTTTGTTTCCCATTGAGTACAGCTTCGTATATCTCGATCATCTGGGGAAAAACTGCGTTCATGCTGTAGCGTTCTTCAATGGTTTCCTGGGCTGCTTGCCCCAGAAGCTGGCGATACGCGGCAGGATCTTTTAGGACTTCGAGTGCCGTTTCAGTAAACCCATCCACATCAAAGAAATCACACAATAGACCATTCTGGCCGTGACGAATGACTTCTGCCACCGGAGCGGCATCCGACGCCAGCATGGTACAGCCACACGTCATGGCGTCCAGAAATGACCAACTCAACACGAAGGGGACGGTCAGATACAGGTGCAGATCGCTTCGACTCAAGACATGAACCAAAACATTCGGATTCACCCGTCCCAGAAAACGAATCCGCTCGAGATCGTAGGTATCCTGCTTCAAGACGTGCGCCTTGAAGCTTCTCTCCTTGATATATTTCAGATCCCCACCGTAGGCGACCTTGTCGGCCCCGATGACCAGCACAACGACATCGGGATTCGCGTCACAAATCCGCTTGGCCACCTGCATGAAAATGTCAAAGCCACGCATCGATTCCAGGCCTCGTGACACATAGGTCACCACTCGAGTCTCGGGTCCAATGGTGAGGTCTCCAACCTTCAACTCATCGACCTGTCGCAGATGCCAGAAATCGGCGGGGATGCCGTCGTGCAGAACCCGCAACTTGTGACGATACGCCTGCGGAAGCTAGTCGTATTGAAAACGTGTCGGGGCATAGCCGGCTCGACAATACTCCAGATCAAGCAGAATCATGGCGTTACGCGCCCGGCTGCGCAGGAGGTCGACCTCTTGAATCGGAAACTTCGGCCGAAATCCCAGGTCTGTCCCTCGGGGATGGTAATAGTATTGAACAGGTTGATGATGGGGACATCAGGAAAGAGCTCAGGCAAAAAGAGGGTTGAGCCAAATCCCGAGTGTCCGACGATCAGGTCAGGCTGGAGGTGCTCACGCTGCGGTTTGAGAGCTTCATATACGCCGGCGGCGTGACAGACGCCGTTCTCAAATGTCCGGGCAGAGTAATGGGCCCGCTGAGCTGCTCCCGCTTGGGCCTTATACTGGATCTTCTCCACACCTTCGACCTTCCCAGCTCCGGTTTCCGAGACGAAAGTGCACTCATAGCCGTGGCGCTGAACCAGCGCAGCAGCTAGATGTCCAAACTGAGCTGGGAAATTCTGATGGACAAACAGAACGCGCATAGGAGCAAGAATACCTGATCTCTCCCTTTCTATTGTCTCTTCAGAGTTGGATCCACTTTCAAAATAGAGTAAAAACAGAGTGAGCAGTGAGCAGTGAGCAGTGAGCAGTGAGCAGTGCGCAGTGCGCAGTGCGCAGTGCGCAGTGCGCAGTGCGCAGTGCGCAGTTAATAGTGAAAGAATGAGACGAACAGGTCAACGGCCCATACTTCGCAGCCAAGTCCGGCGGAGCCCCGAACGACTTGATCAGGTAGCACCACGAGGCCAAGTTCCGAGGAGAGAGCTGGACAACAGCAGAATCTCCCCTATCGCCGACCAAGTTTCCTCTCCCAAATGATCCATTACTCAGCCGGAGGCAGAACCGACATGGGACTTTCGAATTTTGAGAGAACCGCTAGAGACCTCATTTCTAGACGTCATCTGCTTCGCAGGATACTGCTCGCAGCGGGGATTCCCGTCCTGGCTTCCCGTTTCACTGAGGCCGGTCCCGTCATCTCAACAGGCCTTGATCCCCGCTTTCTGGAAAAACTCCGAAACTGCCTGCCCGAGGACACTCTCTTCTTCCACGCCGGAATCAGCTTCGGGAGCATGAGGGAACTGACTGGAGGAGACCTGCTGCACATCTCTACCCAGCGAAGAGAGCGTACCCTCTCTAGAGACGGAGGAAAAAGCTGGGACGCGCCTCAGCCCCTACTAACCGTTTCGGGAGAAACGCTAAAGGGCGAAGGCAGACCGGAAGGGGGCAATCCCAGCCTGCTCCAGCTCGAGTCTGGCGGCCTGGCACTGGTCTATTCGAAGAAGACTGCGGATCCCGCCCACAACCATACAGTCTGGTTTTCCCGCTCCGATGACGGTGCCGCCTCCTGGTCGCCTCCCCGGAAGATATCCGAGCCCTACAACAACGCCTGGAAGTTCCACAACTCCGCGATCGTCACCAGCCGTGGCCGGATCGTGGTGCCTGTCTTCACCCTGGTAGGCAAATCGCTGAAGGAAAGAGGTCGGGCTCTCTTCGACGATGGACCTGCCCTGATTGGACACCATGGATGGGAGGAGTTCTTTGCCTACTGTTGGGCCTACTACTCAGACGATGAAGGCAGGACCTGGAAGACCAACACGGGCAAAGGAGTCTGGGCTGCCGGAGGAGAGCTGTTCGCGACCGTCGACCACAGCAGCGGCGGCCACTATCAAACCACCGAGCCCTCGGTGGTAGAGGTGGCTCCAGACCACCTCTTGATGCTGCTCCGGACTCCCCTGGGACGTCTCTATCAGTCCTGGTCTGAGGACGACGGAGCCAGCTGGAGTCGTCCCGAACCCTCCCCAGTGGCATCGGCCTTGGCGCCTCCTGCTGTGGAGCGGATTCCGGGCACCCATGAGCTCTTGTTGGTCTGGAATCAGTCTTCGGCAGAGGAGATCCGACAGGGGCTGCAGCGCCATCGTCTGTCGTCGGCCATTAGCCGAGATGGCGGGGCCAGCTGGGAGTCGCGCCCCAACGTCTTCTCCACCTTCCAGAAGGCTGATGGTCGGATCCGAATAGAGCCACCGCCAATTCGCTTCTACCGGGCTCGGGAAAGGGCAAGCCGTCTGCCCCCCAATGATCTGGAGGGAACCTACCCGTCGATTGCTTTTTGGAAGGACACGGTCCTGGTATCCTTCATGTGCCGCGAGCGTTCCTATTACAGCCTGGACTCGGAGGGTCGGACAGGCTACGACCATCTCCCTGGCCAACGAGGAACGACGACCCATGTCTGCGTCGCTCTTCCCCTCTCCCGGTTTCGGGGAGGAGCTGCATGACGACCGAATCAGATCTGTTTTGGGGAATAGAACAGTAGCTACAAGATGAGCGAGATGAAAGGGGAGAAATGATGACGAAACAAAGGGGTGCGATCTTCGCTTTTACATTTCTAGTGGGCTGGACATGCGTGGAGTCCGCACAAGATCTCCTGGCGCAGAAAAAGGCCGCTCAGTACGAACGAATCGATGGCGCCGTGATCTACGACCACGACCCTTCGACCAAGCTCGGGGATGACATCTTCGGTACCGTCATTGCCGACTTCAAGAACGATGCTCCTGGGCGTTGCTCCCACGGGGGCCCGGTGTGCATGGAATACGCCAACGGAAATATCGCGGCATTCTATGCCAACACCAGCGACCACAATCTGGACGGTTGGAGCGAGTACGCCCTCAGTAAGGATGGAGGTAGAACCTGGGATAAATACAACAAGCTCCCATACTCCTTTGAAGCGTATGCGAGAGATCAGGGAAACACTGTCTGGGTGGAAGAGGGTCTGGTCACTGAGAAGGGTACCATCGTCCTATTCCTTACACACTTCAAGATCGGAGGAGAAGAGACCAGAACCAAGCTCGGCACCATCAGAAGTTACGACGATGGCTCTACCTGGACGGACTACGAGACCCTGGATGGTAATTTCCGCGGCTATCCTTGTTCGACGGCGGTGACGGGCGAGACCAACTACGTCATGATCGACAGCAACGCCGGCGGCCCCCATGTCCTGTACGTCAGCAGCGATGACGGACGGACTTGGAGCAAGAGAAGCGCACTGTCGCTGGACGACGACAAATGGTACGGCACGATGACCACCATGGAGGATGGTCGCCTGCTGGCCGGTGCCTACACCGAAAAGGACGAGCACCATTTCTACTATTGCATCAGCAAGGATGAGGGGCGTACCTGGGACCCGCAGAAGCGCGCCTACATGGACAAGATGCTTCGCGATCCCGAGCTCGCCTATATCGGTGGCAAATACTATGTGCAGGGACGTTCGGGCCAGGTTGGGGAAGGGAGCCGTCGCTTCGTCCTCTATCAGTCCGACGATGGGATCAAGTGGGGGAGTGGAATCATCATCAGCGGCGATACGGAACATCCCGACGGATACAGTCAGAACTGCATCATCAACAAATACGACGACGATGTCCCCAACGAGTTGATGGCGGTGTACAGCATCATCTACAAGGGACGTGACACCAATGAGTATGTGTTCTTCATCAAGCCGGACCGGGAAGCGTCCAAGAAATGAGCCCTGCTCTCCTAAGCTGAAACTTCAAGAATTCGTCGCACGTCTGTGCTCCCGGGAAAGTACGACGAACGGTTCCGACGGAAACTTCGAATGGCGAGGCAATCATGAAGAATCGCCAGTTGACAGAGCCGTGACCGTGAGAGGGTGTCGCAAAAGTCCGTTTTAGAGTCCGGACAGAGCCCTGCTGGTCAATAGAACAGCGCTGAGTCAGAGAGGCTTCTCTGTAGGTTTTCCAGCGTCCTGGAGATCGAGGTCAATCCTGAAGGGATTGTGTATTTCAGCCCAGGGTTTCCGAACCCTGGGTTGTCGGTCCTCTTTCCCAGGAATCTACCCTGAAAGGGTTGCGTACACTGCTTCATTTAGGCCACCTGGAAAATATTTGGAAACGATGTAACTTCCGATTACTTAACCCTTTCAGGATTGGATCTGAGGGGGGACCAGGATGACCCAGGGTTCGGAAACCCTGGGCTGAAATACGGAATCCCTTCAGGATTCACAGACTCCTGAGTGCTCGAACCAGGTCAAGGTGAAGCCAAACAAGTAAGCTGCCTTTAGCAGCCTCCTTGGAAGGGCCTATCACAGAAGTGTCAGCTAGACCTGCTCTCTTAGCGTCGCAGATTCTGATGTGGACTTTTGCGACACCCTCGTGAGGGAGCGGGCCCCGATCAAGGGCCCAATCTTGCAGCTCCGCCTTGGAAGTTCCCTCCTGAATGATTCAGCGCGGGGCGGGACTAAGGGTCTGCGCAAGAATAACTTGGTAGAATTGGCGCTCAGATTTGCATCAGATTTGGCCGCTAACAATTGAGCGAAACCGCAGGCGCAGCCGGGTCTACGTTGAGGATTTCGCGATTGAGGAGCGACCGAAGATGGTGTGAAGATGAGATGCCAAAATGCCAAGTTATTTTTGCACAGACCCTAAGGGCAGGGTTGAAGCCTGGAAAGGCATCGACCCAGGTCACGCCGACAAGCGGGTGCGGCTGGGCTTGTCGCCGGTCTGAAGCCAGCGGATGATGTCGTCCGTCTGCATCACGTAGCCCCAGACCCGGCCGAAAAGGATCTGGACGGCCTCGGCGCTGCCGGCGTCGAAGCCCGCGCAGGCGTCGGCTGCCAGAATCACGTGGAATCCACGGTCTGCCGCATCGATGGCGGTGGCTAGCACGCACTGATCCGTAGCCAAACCCGTCAGCACCAGGGTCTGGACCTTCATATTGCGCAGAAGCAGGTCCATGGGTGAGCTGTGGAAGGCACTGCTGGTGTTCTTGTCGAGAACCAGCTCTCCCCTCCGGGGGCCGACCTGGTCGAGGATCTCGTGTCCCGAGTCGCCTCGGACGGCCATATGCCCCGAGGAACAGTCCCCGGAGCTCAGGGCCACCTCCTCACGTCCGCGGCGTCTGACGATCAGATCCGGCCCACCGGGCAAAAAGGCTCCGTGGCGGGTGTACACAACCTGGCGATGCTGTTCCCGGAAAGCGGAGAGGAGCCTCTGGATATTGCTCACCATCCGCTCTGCCTGGCGCGAGAACTCCTGGAAAACACTGGTGCTATTGAGGCGCAGGGTGTGGGCTAGATCACCGTCGCTGTCGAGAGCATAGTGCTGGACGTCGATCACCCCCAGAGCACAAGATTCGGGTCGGATGGTCAACTCGAAGCTGAATCCTGCTGAGGGCCAATCCTGGTCGTCTACCAATGTGATCTGTTTTCCTGTCACACCTACCTCCTGGAGAACCTCCTTATAGCAACCGTCGGCTCGAGTTCCTTCCTTGGCTATGGCTGTTTCCGAAATTTATCGCTGACCAGTCCAGCGGCGACGGGGACATCCTCGTTCTCCTTCGCGGAGTTGGATATCGAGACGAGATTCCCGATTTCATTGCCGGCCAGGACTCGTTTCGCAACCAGGACGTTGTCGACAAAGCCGACCAACTGCTCCTGGTTTGAGGCAAGGACCTCTTTTCCCCTAAAGATGAAACGGCCGCCCTGATCCTCTCCAAGACGGAGGTTCGCCGCCAGGTGAACTCCCACACTTGACTCCGTCCCTGTAGGGGCAAAATATTCGACCAGCGATCCATCGGACATCAAACGAGAGTTCCCGGGGCGTACCTGCCCCTCGCCTACCTGGATCCCGTCCAGGTACAGCTTGACGTCGCCTCGAGCATAGGTAGCGGCAAAATGATGATATCGATCGCCAAGCCAGAACCGGGGTTGAGACTGGACTTTCTGTCCAGCAAGGATAAACCGAAGAACACCGCTACTGGGATTGAAGTCGAAAATCAACTCCCCTGTTGCCGGCTCACCACTACCCCGATAAGTACTGAACAACCGGCTCAGCGCGTGCTTGGAACTCTTGACCCAGACAGCTAGCGTAAACCGATCTCCCAGATGAGAGGTGTCTTCGATCTCGAGGGTATTGAGGTTTCCCCCATGTGCCTGGAAGGCGAGCGCCGAACCTCCTTGGAAGGAATTTCCTGGGTCGTTGTCAATCGAAACTCCACCGTGGAGAAGACCCTTCTGGACACCATCGCAGACCCACTGATCTTTGGCGACCCTGCCTTGATCGGACTCAAACGTAAAGAATGCCTCCGCCGGTATGGGCAGGCTGTCGAGGCTCACATTGCCCCCTGCCATAAAAGAGTAGAGAGAGGCGTTCTTCATCAGGAAGCGCAAGCGGCGTGGCTTCTCCGATGCCGGGATCAGATCGCGTTCCGGCCCCCAGCTTATCCTCTGGCTGACACCATCCCGCTCCAGCGGCTGACAGTCGTCGCCGCCGAATCCGCTCAGAGCCACTCCTTCCTCATCCAGGAGTTCCACCCGTACTTCTCCCCCCCGTGCGTTGGCGTTCAACCTTAGTTCGCCCTCCAGATTTCTCAGAGGCTTGGTGGTGACGGTGCCCGTGACAGAGCCGGCTTCGAGAGAAACGAAACCATCCTTGCGTAGGGTGGCCAGACCGACTGCCGCAGCACCTCTCCTGAAACCATGGGTTTGATCGAAACCACCATAGAAGACCTTGATGGTATCGTGCTCCAGCAGCGGATAGTTGAGGGTCTGGATCATCCCGTCGTCCCACGATCCTGCTTCTCCAAGGGACAAGATCGGAACTCGATCTCCCTCGCTACGAGCCCAATTGATTCCATCTCGACTGCTGACCAGCTCGCAGAAGATAGGGCCATCGCTTTCGCCGTTCGTGATGCGAAAGATCCAGAGGAACCCGAGGTACTGCGACTCGTAGGGAAAAACCGTGAGTCCGTAGAAATCGGTGTGCTGCTTGTATTCCGTGACCCAGCGGTCATCCCACTCGTCAGGCACCAGGACCAGCTCGGCCGGCGTCCAATGTTCGAAGTCGGTGGAGAAGGTGACAGCCACGGAGCGCCGAGCGAATCCCCTTACCGCGGAGAACACCTTGGGGTAGCCGATATATCGTTCGGTGTGGGGATCCCAGAGAAAGTGGCCCACGTCTCCTGAATCTGGGAGAACCGGGTTCCTGGTCGTATCCTTCCAATGAATCCCATCCGGAGAGAAGGCTCCCCAATAGCCCGTCACGGCGTGATCCGGTGGGCTTCTGCCAAAGTCAAAGTTGATCAGCTTGTAGCGACGTTGGGGATCTTGATCCCAGGGGGTATGAATCACCTGGGGCATGTGGTCGAGCCGGGTACGACGGAAGATGAGATTGTTGTCCTTCGATCCTTCGGGCTCGACCAGTCCAAGACTGGGCTTCGTCCAGCTTATGCCATCCGAGCTGGTGGCATAGAAGTTGTGGCAGTCCCCATCCCAGACGTCGTACCACATCCGGTATCCTTTTCCGTCTGCGCCGGGCAAAACAGTCCCGTAGGGTATGGTTCGCTCTTCCTTCCACGACCCTTCCGAGGCGAGTATCGGATTGCGCGGATCCTTCTGAAGAGGATGGTAGCTCCTCTTTACCTGGATCTTCTCGTCGACCAGATAGTCATCGACAAACAGCTGCCAGGGACCCGTCAGATCACCCAGGGCTCGCTGAGGCTCAGAGGCTTGGGCTCGGGCTCGGCGCTACAGCCCAACAGCAGGCCGAGAAGGGCCACCAGGACCGGAGTGAATGGGGTGTGAGAAGTGTGAGCGTCACCCCTTCGATCTTCTATCAAAGTCTGTGCCGAGCATACCCGAAAGAAAGTGCTCTCTCTGAAAGCGCCAACTGATCGCCAACTCGGTCTGCTGTCGTCATGATCCATGTAAATTCACAGGGACGCGCAGGAAGCTCAGGACTAGGTTTCAAACAGGGCTATGGATTCCCTTACGGCTGCATCGCGAAGCGAGCGGTCGAGCGTCGCCAGTGGGAGACGCATCTCTTTAGCTATGCGCAGGTACTCGGCGTCATAAGCACTCAGACTGTGACGGTGAGCTAGAGTGTGCAGAACTTCCACGGAAAAGACCGTGGGCGATGGGGCGACTCTCATTGGCAGACTCTTGAGTCGTTCCATGGCATCGAGACGTGTGTCAGATTGGATGCGTCCCCTACGTTCAGCGACCAGCATCATGTTGACAAATTCGAGGAACCACAGCGGGGGCACCAGCATTTCTTGAGTTTCACCGAGAGCTTTGAGGACAGTCACCGCATAGGGATCCAGCTCATCCGCCAGAAACCAAGAGACCGCGACTGAGTTGTCAACGACGATCAACGCCGCCCGCCAATCTTAAACTCCTCGATTTCTCTGCTTGTGAGGCCGCGGCTACCCATGGAATGGCGCTTCCGAAAGGCCCGAAGTTCGCCGACCAGGTCAGGACGCTCTTCGGGGTAGGGTTTCAGAACTGCAACTGGGCGTCCATGCCGGGTGATAATCAGCTCCTGACCCTCTGCCACCTCATCCAAAAGCCTCGCCAAGGAGGTTTTGGCCTCATAGGCACCGACGCTCTTCATTCCGACCAGTCTATCTATTTTACGACTAGTCTTCAAGCGATTCATCACTGCAGCTGACGTCACCGGAGTCACGCAGGCGTCCCCTTCGACTTCTAACAACGGTACTTCCAGATCGTGACCGTTACCCAGATCACTGACACCAGGAGATAAAGGATACAGATCGACCAAGTAGACAGATCCGATTGCGGACGGACCTTACTCATCAGCCTGAGTTGGCGAAGCTCCCGTTCTATGTCCTCTCCACGCTTGGCAAACGCCTTGAAGTAGCGGACCGAACTGATTTCTATCAGGAGAAAAAGGAGAGGGAGCACAATCCCCACGACCAGGAGGGCGGGATGAGGCGCAGCCGGCGTCAGCAACTCGGAAAACATGAAGCCCGCAGCGGCAATGAAGACGGTGAGCTAGGCAAAGCGCTTACTACCAAAGTACCGCAGAGTGGTCCGAACCTCCTTCCACTCCTCCAGAAGGATTTCATCATCGTTCATTGTCAATCCTCACGTCAGCCGGTGTTGGTTCCGAGACTTTCCCTGAGTCGGGTGTTCTTTGGATCGTAGCGGGGCTCAGAGACTACGGTGGCTGGATACCTCTGGTCGAAGAACTCGATCTCGACACTGCTGCCGAAGAAGGAGTGTTCGACCGGGAGATTACCGTAGGCAATGCTTTCCCCAACTGTATAGCCGAAGTTGGCGCTGGTTACATATCCCACAACCCGGTCCTGACACCAGATCGGTTCCTTGCCCATGACCACCACTCGGGGATCCTCCAGACGCAGGCAACAGAGCTGACGGCGGACACCTTCCTTATGGATTCTTTCCAGCGCCTCGCGACCCAGAAAATCTCCCTTGGACATCCGGACGACAAAACCTAGTCCAGCCTCGATAGGGTTGTTCTCGGAGTGGATATCATTGCCCCAGAATCGATAGCCCTTCTCCAGCCTCAAGCTTTCGAAGGCTCCTCCGCCCGCGGCCGCTAGTCCTAGACCGGAGCCAGCTTCCCAGAGTGTGTCCCAGAGATGAAGCCCGAATTCAGTGGGAGCGTAGAGCTCCCACCCCAGCTCCCCCACATAGGAGATCCGGAGGGCCAGAACCGGAACCTGGTTCACGTAAATCGATTGGGCAGTCAGGTAGGGAAAAGCGGAATTGGACAGATCGTTCTCGCAGGCAGACTGGAGGAGATCTCGCGAGCCGGCCCCCCACAAGCCCAAACAGCAGTAAGCTGACGTCAGATCGGTCAACTGGAACCCTTCCCTTCCCGACAACTGAGAACGGATCCAAGCCAGGTCGTGCATGCCAACGCCGGCGCCGGTGATGATCAGGAACCGTTCCTCCTCCAGCCGCGTCACCGTGAGATCGCATTCGATGCCACCGTTCCGGTTCAGCAGAGGGGTATAAGTGATCCTACCCAGGGGTTGGTCCATCTGGTTGGCCGCCAAATGCTGGAGAAAGGACAAACAGCCTGTCCCTCTTAATTCGAGCTTGGTGAAGGGCGTCAGATCGAACAGCGAGACACGTTCTCTAGTAGCCAGATGTTCGGCGGCAATCACGGGCGACCACAGACGAGCAGACCAGCCCTCGCGGTCGCATCCTGCTTCGGGTCGGGGAAGAGATGCGTTGCTGGAGAACCATTGTGGACGCTCCCAACCGGCGTTCTCAAACATCTCCGCTCCCAGCTCTTCCAGGCGAGAATGGAAGGGGCTCAGCCGCAGGCGACGTGGGGCCTCTATCTGCTGTTGTGGATGAATGACGTCGTAGACCTCCCGATATTGCTGCTCCCCTCTGCGTTTGACATAAGGGCGACTGGGAACATGAGAATGGAATCGATTGCAGTCTACATCCCGCAGATCCAGTGGGGGGACGCCCTCGACCATATATTCGGCAATGGCCCTGCCCACACCGCCGCCGTGAGTCAACCATACCGCCTCGGCCAACCAGAATCCTTCCAGTACGGCTGATTGTCCTAGAAGGGAGTTGCCATCCGGCGTGAAAGCGAAAATTCCGTTGATGCGGTAGGGGAACTCAACATCCTGGAAAGAAGGAAAGAGCTCGAGCGCGTCGGCCTTGGCGTTTTCAAAATGCTCGGGTGTAAAAGGTCTGAGGGCTGATCTGGGTTCCCCGGTCTCCTCCTCACCCAGATCCTCCAGGTCGATTGACAGGGGCTCGTGTCGGTAGGACCCCATACCGTAGCAGTCGAAGTCCTGCCGGAAGTACATGGATCGATCCTGGTGCCGCAAAACGGGGTGGGTGACCTCCACGCTGCTGCCGGCCAGCTCCGGCAGTGTCTCGGTCCGAGCGTAAAGGTGCTGCATGGGCTGCATCGGCACTGGAACCCCGGCAAGCCTTCCCACTCTAGGACCCCAGATTCCGGCACAAAGGAGCACCGCTTCAGTCTCTATCCTACCCTGACCGCAGCAGACGGCATGCACCCTGCCCCGCTTCGTTTCAATCGAATTGACGCGGGCGTCCGGTACGAAGGTGGCACCCCGGCTCTGGGCCTCCCTGGCCAGAGCCTTCAAAATGCGGACACCCTTTCCTAGCCCGTCTGAGGGGACATGGTAGCCGCCGTGGACTCGCTGGATGGCCAGGTTGGGGATCAGCGATTTCACCTCCTGAGGGGTGATGATCTGGGCAGGTAGCCCCCAGGATCGAGCGAAACCGAGCCTCCGCTTCAACTCCCACTGGCGCTCGCGACTGTATGCGATTTCAATACTGCCGACTGGATAGAAGCAGGGATTCTCGCCTTCCACCGACAACTCGTTGTAAAGCTCCGCCGTCCACTGCGCCAGCTGACAGACGGTCTTGGAGGGATTGGTCTGGAATACCAGACCGGGGGCATGAGAGGTAGATCCAAGAATCTCGAACAGTGGGCCCTGGTCCAGCACCACAACGTCGCGCCACCCATGAAGCGTCAGATAGTGGGCGGCGCTGGAGCCAACCACCCCTGCACCAATGATGACGACCCGAGCTTTTTCAGGGAAATTCAAGTTATCTGAGCCCATTCTATTTCTGGATGCGATCCCAGTTGAACTCGGTCTCACTCATGGGAGAGTCGGGGAGAGGATGCCAGATGTCCACCTTCTCCTTTTTCCCCAGGGCTCGGGCCATCTCGAGGACGTGGCTCCCAATGGAGTCACAACAGCTGCCGATGAAGTTGACGCCAAGATCCCGTTCCTTCTGGGCAAAGTCCCCTAACTCGTATCGCGTCAAGAGAATCCTTTCCAGCTTGTCTGGAAAGGCCGGATCCCCAGTGAACCAAGGGACCCCCTCCGAACAGCCGAAGGCCGCGGGTTGAGCGGCAAGGTAGTCATCGGTAGCTCGACGCATCGACTCGATGATGGGGTAGGTTCGCTTGGGGTCCCCCATGCAATTGGTTCCAACAATATCTGCTCCTTCATCCGTGAGGATTCGCGCACACTCGGCCGCCGAAAATCCGTCAACCGTCTTCTCGTCTCCACGAAAGGACACGGTGATCATGGAGGGTACCTGGGAGTTCTTTTTGAGCACCTCCAGACACAGCCGGACCTCGCCCAGATGCCAGAAGGTCTCACCGATGAAGAAATCTACGCCCGCCTGCGCCTCAACCTGCTCCTGGAACATTGCGGCTACCAGGCTCCTGGAGGAAGGGCTATCGGGATCCCATTTCCAGGTCGCGCCCAAATCGCCTGCGACCAGGACCGCTTCCCCCGCCACTTCCTTACAGATCTGGGTGGCCTTCCGGTTGATCTCGAAGGTCTGCTGATCCCGACCGACGGTGGCCAGCTTTTCTCGGCTGCCATAGAAGGCCATAACCTGAAGCACTTCGGCGCCGGCGTGCAGAAACTCAAGATGGAGTTGACGAATGGCATCGGATGTTCCAATACGAAGTAGGGAGTGAAGGCACCAGCGGTTCCGTATCCCTGACACTCCAACTCTACAATGTAGCCCCGTCCCCAAGTACTACCCCTTCTGCCAGTTTCTCGAGAATGCCTTGGCTCAATAGAATCCCCTCTTCTTCAAGAGTGAATGTATGCTTGAAAGCGTTGTTCTACAAATGGCTATAGTACGCCATGAGGCTTTCGGCGATCCGCTTGGGCATGTTACTCTAGCTTGCTTCCGCGAGAAACTTTCTGGGCCCTCTTGATCATGATCTGGTCATTCCTCTGCTACCTGGTGCTGCTTCTCGGTCTCGGTCTCTTGGCAGCCCGTCGTACCAGGACCTTAAAGGGATTCCTGCTGGCGGATCGTTCCTTGGGTCCCTGGATCACGGCGTTGTCGGCCGAAGCCACCGCCATGAGCGGCTGGCTCTTGATCGCCTTCCCGGCCAAGGCATTTACCCACGGACTTTCCACGATCTGGGTAGGACTGGCGTGCGTCCTGGGAGACGCTCTGAACTGGCTTTCTGTCTCCAAGAGGCTTAGAGAACAGACGGAACGACTCCGCGCACTGACACTGCCTGAGTTCCTGGAGCAGAGATTTTCCAAGGAGGGCGGATATGCCGTCCAGTTGGTGGCTACCTCTGGAATCATGGTCTTTATGCTCCTTTATCTGTGGGCCCAGTTCGTGGCCGCCGGCAAGGTCATGGGGGCAATCCTGGACCCATTGGATTACCCGGAGGCCTGCGTTTTGTCCGCCTTGATCATCATCCTGTACACCCTGATGGGGGGATTCCGCGCAGTCGCCTGGACCGATTTCCTGCAGGGGATTACGATCCTCTTCGCTCTGGTGCTGCTGCCGCTGGTGTGCCTGAGCCGGATCGGTGGTTGGAGCGGGCTCATGGAGCAGCTCTCCCAAGCTGCCGCGGAAATGCCTGAGAGCTCGAGTGTCAATCTGGATCATTGGTTCGGGGGGCTGACCGGTCTAATCCTGTTTTCCTTCTTATTCGAGGACGCTGGGGTAGGAGCCGGTTACGTGGGGCAGCCTCACATTAGCGCCCGCTTCATGGCGATCCGCAAGACCGCACACATCCGAAAGGCCTTCGTCATCTCGATCCTCTGGACTACGGTCACCTGTGCAGGATCGGTGCTTCTTGGCCTCACCTCACACTACTGGTACCGGCTCGGCACCGGAGGAGCTGTCCACTCACGTGGCGGGGAAATGCCTCCTTTCGATGTGGAACAGATCATGCCCATGATGGCCCGTCAGGTCCTGGATCCCTGGCTGGCCGGCATTCTGGTCTCGGCCATGATGGCGGCAATCATGTCCTCCGCCGATAGCTACCTGCTCTCTGCTACCAGCTCCATGACCCGGGATGTCTACCATCGAATCTTCCGCCAGACCGCTTCCGAGGCAGAGCTGCTGCGGATCTCCCGAGTAGTCACCGTGTCGCTGGGGGTTGGGGCCCTGCTCCTGGCGGTCTCCACCGACCCCTGGAGTCCAGAATCCACCGTCTATCGCCTGGTTCTGTATGCCTGGAGCGGCCTCTCGGGATGCTTTACGGCACCCGTCCTGATGGCGCTCTTCTACAGGGGTATGACCCGATCCGGCTGTCTTTTCGGAATCATTTGCGGGGGCACGACCAGTTTACTCTGGCATCACTTCCCACCACTGGGCTTCGCCACCTACGAACTGATCCCAGCCGTCATGGTATCCGCACTGGCGATCTGGTGGGTGTCCCGGCTGGGTGGAAACTCCAGCCATCACCTGCGGTCCTGACCAACTCCTGCAGTCGGTTCACAAGGCTTCTCGAAGACGCCTGGAACGCGTCGTGATTTTGTCCTTTCCAAAACACGAGGCTGCGAGCCAGATCATTCACAAGGAAACTTTGGGTCCGGCGTAGCGGTGGGCTCCAGGCCGCCGTCCGAGCCAAAGGCCGAAAGAATAAGACTTCGGCCCGGAAGCCAAAGCTACGTTCGCAAATAAAGTTTCAGCGTAGTTGTAGTTATAGTGAGTCGCACCGGCCCCATTCGAGAAGAAAACTTTTTCCTACTTCTGAATTCATCGCTAGAGCAGAAGGTTTCACTGCAGCCAACCCTATCCAGGAGTCCGCTTTAGCGGGCTTCTCGCGGAAAGGCTTTAGCCAGGATCCGTTGTGATCTCCACTACCAAGGCTCGCCTTCAGTTCTCAAAGACACCCAAGATTCCCTGGGATCCTTATCAGAGGTGCACAGGAGCATCGGACCAGACTTTGGCTAAAGCCCTCACTCGAGAAGCCCGCTGAAGCGGGATCAAGTTTCGCCTCGCCCCGATAGCCGGCCCTGAAAGGACCGGTCTATTACGCTTCGCGCCAGCCTGCTGAAGCAGGCTCCGAGAGCGGTCAGATGTCCAGACCAAGCGAATGCTACGAGCCGGATCATTCGAGAAAGAGCTGTCATCAGCAGCCAGGTTTCGACGTAATCGTCTGTAGCACGTCACAACCGTATTAAAGTCGTTGGGTTTCGTTCTTTCTCTATCTAAATCTGGAAATGGAGTTTCGCCCCTAGGATGCACTGGCCCCATTCGAGAAAAAAACGTCAGCCGGGGCTGGCAGAGATCTTGCTGTTGTCCGGCTCTCTCCTGGGAACTTGGGCTCATCTTGGGACAGGTCACGTCGTAGGCTCTGATGGGGAAAAATATTCGTTGACAGGGGACGGACCCTCTGCAATGATCAGGCTCGAATACGCAGATCTCAACGAATTGTTCGCTCTCCAGTACCAACGTCCTGGCGGCCGCACGACACGCAAGTGGTGCTGTAGGGAAGCATGTGTTTAGACGATTCACCGTCTTGTGCACATGTCACGTTCGGACTATCCTTGCCACGAGCTGACACGGTGCGGGCAGAAGCGCAGGAAAGAAGAGTGATACGGTCCAGGTTCCCGAACGTGATCGACTGCGTGCCGCGTTGAAGAAAACGGGAATCGAGACCGGGTTTCAGTGTCCGTTGTCTCTCCACAAGCAGCCAGCCTACAGTGGATCGGATCATACCCCAGAGGACTTCCCAGTGAACTCGGGCCTGAGCGGAACGATGCTTTCTCTGCCGCTGTCTGCGGGAATTTCACGGACAGAGATCGGGAGAGGAGTAGCTGCCCCTCCCGGGGCCTTGGAATTGATTCATCCCGAAGCTTCGGTGACTTGGGGATGATGGACCCTATAGGGCTGCAGCAGATCTCAACCGCGGTCGATCGTCTGGAGACCTGGATCGAGGGGGAAGAGTTTGCCGGGTGGGATCCATTCGATGCCTTGAATAGTCCCATTCTGAGTCGTCTTACATTCACCAACCGGCGGATCGGCCAGATTTGGGTTCAGCTGCTGAAGCGGAGCCCGGTCAACCTTCGACCTCTGTTAAGAGTACCCAAGGGGCGTAATCCGAAAGCAGCTGGACTGTTTCTAGCTTCCTATTGGCGGAAGTACCTCATGACCCAGAACGAGGACCATCTGAAGCGCGCACAGTGGTTTGCGCAGTGGCTGCGCGAGAATGTCTCGCCCGGATACCTGGGCTCTTGTTGGGGCTATAACTTCGACTGGCCCAATCGTGGATTCTTCGCCCCCCAGGGAACGCCGACCATCGTTGGCACCGCTACGATTGGATTGGCCTTCATGGACATTCTGAAACTGCCTGCCCGATCGGCCGATCCCGAGTTCGAAAAAAACGCGTTGCAAACGGCGCGGAGCGCCTGCGAATTCCTCCTCCGCAACCTCCACTTGACCCGTCCTTCTGCCGACGAATTGTGCTTCAGCTACACGCCCCTGGATCGGACATTTATCCACAACGCCAATCTCCTGGGAGGGTCCCTGCTGGCTGAGGTGGCTGCTGCGACATCCGAGGCGGATCTGGCGGCAGCAGCCCAGGCTTCCGCTCGCTATTCAGCAAACCGGCAGCGCCGGGACGGCTCCTGGGCCTACGGTGAGGGTTCACAATATACCTGGGTCGATGGTTTCCACACGGGTTACGTGTTGGTCGCTTTGAAACGTATTGGAGCCGCTCTCGGAACCACGGAGTTCGAGCAGGCGGTTGAGCGCGGATATGAATATTGGAGAAATGTTTTCTTCACCCAGAAAGGCGTCCCAAGGTACTATTCGGAAAGCACTTATCCCATTGATGCCCACGGTGTCGCTCAGGCGATTCTGACCTTCCTCGAGTTCACGGACCAGGACCCCGAGGCAGGCGATCGTGCCGCCCGCACCGCCCTCTGGGCAACCGACCATATGCAGGGATCGGCAGGCTACTTTCACTACCAGATCCACCGCACATACCGAATCCGAATACCTTACATGCGCTGGTCACAGGCTTGGATGCATCGAGCCCTGGTGGAATTGCAGCGAAGGACGGTCAATTGAGGATCTGGCTGGATCTGGCAAACTCTCCGCAGGTTCTCTTTTTCGGGCCCATCCTGACCGAGTTGGATGGGCGTGGTCATGAAGTGGAGGTCACCAGCCGAGCTTACGCTCAAACCACCCACTTGGCCGATCAATTGAAGATTCGACACCAGACCATCGGCGGTCATGGAGGGCGCCGGCTACTGTCCCTGCTGAGTCAGAACGTCGCTCGCGCTCTGGCGTTGATCCGCTGGGCTCGGGGACGGCGTTTTGCGCTTGCCGTCAGCCATAATTCCTATAGTCAAGCGATTGCAGCTGCCCTGATGCGCATCCCCTTCGTGACCTTGATGGATTACGAACATCAACCGCTGAACCACCTCTGTTTCCGGCTCGCAAACCGTGTGATCGTTCCCGAAGCCTTTCCGGTGGAGTCGTTGGAGAAGTACGGTGCGAGAGGAAAAAGCGAGACCTATCCCGGAGTCAAGGAACAGATCTACCTCTCCGATTTCGAGCCGGATCCCGATTTCCTGCGGCGCGAGTCTCTCGCTTCTGATCGGGCCCTCGTGGTCCTTCGTCCCCCCGCTCCCTGGACCGCCTACCATCGCTTCGAGAATGGACTCTTCGACCTGGTGCTGGAGAAGCTGACTGGCGAAGAAGAAGCCGATTGTCTGTTCCTGCCTCGGGTGCCTAGTCAGGCCGAAAGCGTGCGCCACCTAAGCCGATTGAAGATTGCCGACAGAGTCTATGACGGTCCTAACCTGCTCCATCACGCCCAACTGGTAGTCAGTGGAGGTGGCACCATGAATCGTGAGTCCGCGATCATTGGAACCCCAACCTTCACCGTCTTCAAGGGGGAGTTGGGCGCAGTAGATCGGTCTCTGATCGAGCGAGGCAGACTGCAGCAGCTGCAGACCGAGTCGGACATTGGTAAACTGAAGATCCGGGCAGCTGACAATCGAAAGCCTCTTCTGAGCAGCACCAACCTGCTATCAGAAGTCACCGATCAGATCCTTGGTTAGTGCCCCCTATCGAAGGCGCGACCTGAGGGTGAACTACCAGTATTAACATCCCAAATCCAGCAGAGCCGCGAACGACTTGAGCCGCTAGCAAGATGGGCCCAGGTTCCGAGGAGAGAGCCGGACGACTCTTCCCCACGCAGTGATGCTCAATCTCCCCAGTAGCCGGAAGTTTCTTTCTCGTATGGGGCCGTTCCCATCCTACAAGGGTCAGGCCAGTAAAGCCTCTACCACGTGCCCGTGGACATCGGTCAGACGTCGCTGGATTCCGTTGTGGTAGAAGGTCAGCTTCTTGTGGTCCAGCCCCAGTAGATGAAGGATGGTGGCGTGGAAATCATAGACGGTCACGGGATCCTCGGCCACATTGAAGCCTACTTCGTCGGTGACGCCGTGGCGAAAGCCCTTCTTCACGCCAGCTCCTGCCAGCCAACAGGTAAAGGCGTGCTGGTGGTGATCCCGGCCCGTGGCACCGAACCCCTGGGTAACGGGTGTTCGGCCAAACTCGGTGGACCACACCACAAGCGTGTCATCCAGCATCCCCCGCTCTCTCAGGTCCGTCAATAGCCCGGCCAGGGGCCTGTCCATCGTTGCGGCCTGGGTGGTATGGTTGTCCACGATATCCTCGTGGGCATCCCAGTTGATACGGGGCCTACCGAAGGCGCCCCCATTCCATACCTGGACCATGCGCACTCCACGCTCCAGGAGTCTTCTGGCCAGGAGGCAGTTTCGGCCAAACCCAGCCGTCACCTCATGGTCCAATCCGTATCGTTTCTGCACTTCCGGGCCTTCGTCCTTCAGATTCACGATGTCGGGAACACTCAACTGCATCCGGGCCGCCAGCTGGTAGGAGCGGATCCTCGCCGCCAGGGTACTGTCCCCTGGATAGGACTCCAGGTGCTCCTGGTTCATCCTGCTGACAAGCTCCATCTCTGCCTGGCGACGACCGGGGGAAACGCTTTCGGGGGTCTTCAGGTCCAGGATGGGGTCGCCCGTGTGCCTGAAAGCCACGCCTTGCTGGGCCGCCGGCAGGAATCCCGCCGTCCAGTTGATGGAGCCCCCGGCCGGTAATCCTCTGGGATCGGGCAGGACGACAAATGCAGGCAGATCGTGACTCTCCGCTCCCAGACCATAGGAGATCCAAGAACCCATGGAGGGAAAGCCGTTGCGCACAAAGCCGGTGTTCATCTGGAAGGTGGCAGGCGTGTGATTGGAGCTCTTAGCCACCATCGACTGAATCAGGCAGAGATCATCCGCGCAGGTGGCCAGATGAGGCAGGAGATCGCTGACCCAAAGACCGCTCCCCCCCCGTCTGCGGAACTGCCAGGGACTCTTCATCAGATTCCCAGGCTTGCCGAAGAAGGTGTCGATCTCTCCCTTGTCCGTCAGGGCCTGACCGTCGTGTTTGGCCAGATCTGGCTTGTAATCGAAGGTATCGAGGTGGCTCACACCACCGGCCGCGAAGATGTGCAGCACCCGTTTAGCGGGACCTGGAAAATGAGACCGCTTGGGCCCAAACCCTCCGTCTTCGCCAACGCCCAGACCCTCGTCATTGAGGAGCCAGGCCAGGGCGAGGGCTCCAAGCCCTCCTCCTGATCTCCAGAGGAAATGGCGCCGGGGCAGCAGAGGGATTTCAGCGAGAGTCGATTTCGTTTTCATCGTTCAGTCTAGTTCCCCCCCCAGGAAGCGCTGGCCCATTTCGAGAAAGAAACTTCGAAGGATCCAGAATAGAGGGTGTCGCGAAAGTCCTTGGAGATTGGAAGAGTTAGGATCCCGGCTCGCTGTTGCTTCGGCGTGCTTACAGAGCCGTGACCGTGAGGGAGCGGGCCCCGATCACCGATCGGGCATGTGGCGAGTCTATAAGAAGAGGGTCCTCGGATCACCGTCTGTCGGGGGCGTTGTTTACCGGCATCGGTATGCCGGTACCGCTCCTTCGCAGTCACGGCTCTGTCAAACGGCTTCTCCTGCATGATTTCCTATCCAAATGAATTTCAGGTTAATTCAGATAGAGAAACTCACTGGAATTGAAGAGAGCCCAGCAAAGGCTCTCAAGGCCATGATCTTGGACATGAACGATCGCCCTTCCGGCCTCGCCGTCTCGAGGAGTCCGACCGAGGGTGAGCCGGTAGGCCCGATCCACTTGAGCAGGCAATACTTCACCCGCTTCCCCTTCGATCCGCTGAGCGAGTCGATCTACCTGTCGCAGGACGAAGGAGTTGTTCATCAGCGCCAACGACTGTAGGGGAGTAGTCGTGATACTGCGCCGCGGAGCTTTGAAGGCTGAGTCGGGACAGTCGAAGGACTCCAGGAGAGGATCTCCCGCGGATCGGACGACGATCCGGTAGACGCTGCGCCTCTTCATCTCCTCCTCGTCTGAATCCTTCAGATCGTAGAAGTGGGTGTTGAAGATCCGGACCTCAAAGGGACGGAAGCCAGGCCCTCCCATCTTCCCGTTCAGCTCGCCACTGGTGGCCAGGAGGGAGTCCCGGATCACTTCAGCTTCCAGCCGACGCGGGGAGTACCTCCACAGAAGCCTATTCTCCGGGTCGCCTTCTGCCGGCGCCTCTCGGAAGCGGGAGGACTGACGATAGCTGCTGGAGAGCATGATCTCCTTGTGCAAGGCCTTGAGACTCCAACCGTGGTCCATGAACCAGCGCGCCAACCAGTCCAGCAGTTCGGGATGTGAGGGCCGCTCGCCGTTGAAGCCGAAATCGTTGGAAGTCCCGACGATACCCCGTCCGAAGTGATATTGCCAGACACGGTTGACCAGGACGCGGGTGGTCAGGGGATTATCGGGGTCCAGAATCCATTCGGCCAGCCGCAGACGGCGCTGGGCCTCGGGCGCATTCTCTTCCAGTCCGAACTCGGGAGAAGGCTTAGACAAAGCAGAGAGTCCCCCTGTCAGTACCTGTTCCCCAGGCTTGGCAGGATCACCTCGAATCTGGACGAAAGTCAGTCCGGGCTGACGGGAGTTGGCCGCATAGACCTGGGGAATGGGAGGAACTTTCTCAAGATCTGCCTGCTGGCGGGCCAGCTCCTCCAGCAGCGAGTCCTTTTGGTGGCGCTCCTCGGCACTCAGTTCCCGCAGCACTTCTGCGCGGGTAAGGTTGTGGATGCCGGCTCGAAACGATCGCTGGATCTCTTCTGCACTCAGGGCTCTCCCGTAGAGGCGGGCCTCGTCGATCTGTCCTCCTCCTTCCAGCCTGCCGAATCTGACCCTATCCTCTCTGGCCCGAAAAATCTGAAGCTTCGACTCAGGTCCTTCCCGCTGAGGGCCATAGCCGACGTAAAGCTTCCCCTGTCGATAGATGGAGATCCGATCCTGGGGACCGTAGACGATGGCCAGGTGAAGCGGCTCTGAAAGACCCTCCGCCTCACGAGTTTTCTCGACTTGGAGAGTTCGGTTGTTGTATTCGCTCTCGCTCTTCCAGGTCCGCCCCCCCCCGTCGTAGCGTATGCCGTCAAACACCCCCCTCGGCATCAGCCTCTCACTCAAGACCGTCATGAAAAAACTATACTTAGCGTGATCTCCGACGCGCAGCCAGACCTCCAGGGTCTTCTCCTTCAGATTCTGCTGCAGGAGCATGGTGGTGAACCGAGCCCTCTCCTGCTTGAACTGAAGACCGCCGTTCTCGATGACGGCGTCGCTGTCTGGGATCCCATGAAGCCCTCCCAACTGGTCGTAGGCATCCGCGTCGAAGACCCACCGAGACTGAGGAGTGGGAAGCTGGGTCGGCAGCGGGTGGCCCTGCCTTTTCAGGATCCTTTCCCTCGCCAACTCATGTAGGCCAGCCACCTCACTCATCAATTCCCGGATCCGCCTCTGAAGGGGCCCCAGTCGGCGGCGGTGCTGCTCCGCCTCGGTGTCGTTGAAGAGGGTCCGATCCCCGTGCCAGACGCCGTCCAGAGCAGCCTTCAAACGATAGTAGTCCTTCTGCAAAATGGGATCGAACTTGTGATCGTGGCAGCGGGCACAGTTCACCGTCAGACCCAGGAAGGTCTGGGCAACGGTACCCACCACATCCTCCATCTCATCGGCACGGACGCGCGCCCTCATGGTGGCGCTCTGCTGAGTGTGCCCCACGTCGTCCCAGGGAGCGGCCACCAGAAAACCGGTGCCGGCGATACTCTCTCGGGTCACCGGCTCCAGGACATCCCCGGCCAGTTGTTCGCTTACGAACCGGGGATAGGGCTTGTCCTGGTTGAAGCTGTTAATAACGTAATCGCGATAGGGCCAGGCGTTATCCCGGATCTGGTCCCCTTCATATCCGTGACTCTCTCCAAACCGGGCCAGGTCCAGCCAGTGGCGTCCCCAACGCTCGCCATAGTGAGGCGAGGCCATCAACCGATCCAGGAGGTTCTCATAAGCCTGAGGCGATGAGTCGCCGACAAAGGCATCGATCTCCGTTGGCGTGGGAGGTAGTCCCAGTAGATCCAGCGTCGCTCGCCGGATCAGCGTCACCCTGTCCGTCTCTCCTGAAGGCTCCAGACCCTGGTCCTCCAGTCCCCTCAGGACGAAGGTATCCAAAGGACGCCGGACCCAGGAAGCATCAGCGACGTCCGGGATCTTGACAGGTCCAAGGGGGCGTAGAGACCACCAGGTGGGTTCTTCGAACGCCGACTCTTGACCCGATAAGTCGGATTTCAGATCGGGCCAGGCGGCTCCTCCATCGATCCAAAGTCGGAGGGCTGCGATCTCTGCCGCGCTGAGAGGAGCTCCTGGGGGCATTTCCCCGAGCGACGACTTCTGAAAGAGAAGACTCCGGGAGGCATTGCCCGGCATCAGCGCCGGTCCCAAGTGTCCACCTTCCACGGCTCCTCGCCGGGAGCTCAAATCCAGGCTCGCCGGGGCTGATTTCCCTTGGTGGCAGGCAACACAGCGGCTCAGTATGGCGGAAATTGGGGATGAAGACGCGGCCAGCCCCAGGCTTGATGCCTGGACAGCCAGAAAAACGGCGAGAACCAGAAGCCTACACACCACAAATTCTCGACAGTAGCCCATCCACATGACGTTGTTGCCGACAATGGTACCATCTCGTGAGATCAGGAACCTCAAGAGAATCCCGGCACGGGTCACCGTATTCGGCAACAGGTCAGGTAGGAATGAGCCGCCTGGAACTCTTAGCGAGCTGGCCATTGATGAAGCCAGGGACGATGCGCGACATCCAGTGAAGCTGATTTGCCTGGCCGGGCCGGATCTCGGCCTTGCTACTCTTGAACCCGGCAAGTGCACCATCGAGCAACTGCTTCGTGGTGATCAATTTAAAGCCGTCGCCTTCTTGCAGATCGGCCGTCATGTCGGTCTTGACCGCGGGAGGCATCAATTCGATTACCTCCACGCCATGATCAGCCATCTGGTAACGCAGGGAAATTGTATAGGAGTGGATAGCAGCCTTGGTCGCACAGTAAATCGGCGACGACTGCATCGGTACGAAGGCCAGTGCAGATGAAACGTTGATGATTGTCCCGCGGTTGGCCTTAATCTAGTTGATCAGCGCCGCAACCGTTCGAATCGGTCCCGCGACGTTGACGTCGACCTCTTTCGTGAAGGAGGTGAGGTCGTCGCTCGGAACGGCGAGGTTGTGACAAGCGAAGATGCCAGCGTTGTTCAACAACACATTGAGCTTCGGGTAATGTTGGTCCATGTGTTGACCAAGGCGTGAAATTGCATCCGGGTCCGATGCATCACACAGCATTGCCTTGATCCTCACATCCGCTTTGCTAGCGGCGTCAAGATATCGATTGCCATTCGGGCCGACGAACTCCTTCTGCACACTGTTTGCGAGACGGCCTCGCTCCAGCCGCGTAAATCCATTGACGCCCCGCACATAGCCCCACGAGAGCAGGGACGACGGCAGGAATGAAAACAGCTTGAGAGGCTTGAATTTGAGGTAGCCGAAAAAAAGCTCATCTGCGCCATCGCCGGAGAGAAGAACCCTGACATGTTTAGAAGCCAGAATCGCAAGACACCACGTCGGGATCTCGCCTAATGAAATAGGTTCCTCGGTGTGCCAGACGGCAGATGGCACAATTGACGCAATATCGTAATCATCGAGCGATTCTACTCGCTGATCTGTTCGAAAATGAGCAGCGAGCATCTCGGCATACCGAGCGTCCTCCGACTCCGCTCCCACATCAAACGAAAAGGTCATAGGGCGCGTTTCCGTTTGGCGAACGACTGAAGTGAGCACCGAGGCGAGTCTAGTCCTCCCGACGGCGAAACGCCCTAGGGGACATCACTCATCAGCCGCGCATTGACAGCCTGGTCCAACAATCCTCGAACCGAAGAAGCCGCGTCCTCCATCGTGAGGACAGACGAGCGCTTTCTGGTGGTGCGGGGCATACGGTAGAAACAGCTAAGCGAAAACACGCAGCTGTTGAGGTCAAACGTCAGAAGGTGTCCGGGCGTGACACTTGAACTCCCGCGAGCAAGCATCGGTCTCCTGGTACATGTGAAAACGTCAGTAATCTATCAAGCGCCATTCTATCTACGTGAGGTTTAAATTCATGAATCTGAAGAAAGCACTTCATCTCCGACGCGAAGTAGAACCCGCAGGGAGTCTCCAGATGGTAGAGGGGTTTGATCCCTAAAGGGTCCCGGGCAAGCAGCAGCTTTTGAGAGCGCTTGTCGTAGAGCGCAATAGCAAACATTCCGGACAATTCGGCGAAGACTCCCCCGCCCAGGGTCTCGTAGAGATGCGGTAGCACTTCGGCATCTGACCTTGAATTGAAGGAGTGGCCGTCTTTGGACAGCTGATCGCGGAGCAACTGATGATTGTAGATCTCGCCATTGGATAGTGCCACGATCGCACCATCTTCGCTTGCGACGGGCTGGTGGCCATCGGCGGAATCCACTATCGATAGTCTAAAGAACCCCATATGGAGCGAACGGTCCGAATAGAACGACTCCTCATCCGGCCCTCGATGTCGAATCTCAGCAACCATCGCCTCGACGGGCGAGCTTGCGGCCGCGGGAATTTGCGATTGGAAACCGAAGATCATAACGACCAATTCCGAGGCGCTACGCCCCAATCAGCGGGAACAGATCGTGAAAACTTGGGGCAGTTTACCCCTCGACAACTACGGGATGAAAGAGAGGAGTGCGTTCGCAGCGGAGTGTCCTCACCATCGGCTACATTTCTTCCCAACCTACGGTCTGTCTGAAGTAGTCGACAGCGACCGCCGTCCTGTACCAGCAGGAGAAGAAGGAAGGCTGATAGCTACCGGACTTCACAATTTCGCACAGCCTCTACTTCGTTATGACACCGGTGATTTCGTCGTGATGTCGAAGGAAAGAACCTGCCCTTGCGGTTGTAGGTATCCAATAGCGCAGCACGTCACGGGCAGAATCGAGGACAACTTGGTCAATAGGCAAGGCGCATGTTTTTGAGGAATGAGTCTCGCGTTTCTAGGTATTCCCGGGCTCAAGCAGGCTCGGTTGGTCCAGAAGTCACTGGACAAAGTGCTGGTCGAAATAAGCACGACTAGCGAGTTCGACAGCACCGCCAAGAAGCGCCTACAGCATCAGCTTACCGAAAAGGTTTACCATACACTTTCCTTTGAATTACTAGTCAAACAACGAATATGTCAGAGCGATACCGGCAAATACAGATTCGTAGTGAGTGACTTTACCCAGGATGCGTGACGTCGTGGCGGTGGCTTCCAAGCCGCCGTTTTTCGAGCCAAATGCTCGAAGGAAAGAACACGACGGAACGGAGGCCACCGCCACGTCCCTCGACTGAAGTTTCTTTTTCGAATGGAGCCAGGGCTTCCTGGGGACGGGACTAAGCTGAAACTTCAAGAATACGTCGCACGTCTCCTGTCCTCCGAAGGTGCCGCCAACGAGTGTACTACCAGCGTTACGAAGCCAAGTCCGACAGAGCCGCGAACGACTTGAGCCGTTAGCAACATGAGCCCAGGTTCCAAGGAGAGAGCCGGACAACTCTTCCCCACGCAGTGACGCACAAATCCCCAGTAGCCGGAAGTTTCTTTCTCGAATGGGGCAGCACCGCTGGGGGGCCACTGACCTGAAACTTCGGCGAACTTGAGAGGGAACTACGAATCTTCAGGGTTGCAATACGAAGCGAGCCGCCGCAGTCGTACTTTGACAGCACGTCGAGGAGGCGGACCGAGCGAAACACAGCCAGGGCAGATGATTGCGGAACCACAGTAGACTGGCGATGAGAAATTGGGGCTAGGCGGAACCTACGACCTGATATCATAGAGCCCATGCTGCTGGATCGGGCCCGGGATACCGAGACTTATTTACACACCTTTGTGCTCGAGCACTTCGGTATCGACCTTGGTCCAATAATCTCCGAGTTTCCACCTCGCAGCGAGTTTGGCGATCTGGCTTTTCCCTTCCCCTTCGAGCTTGCCAAGGTTCTGCGCAGGCCACCCCGACAGATTGCTCAGGAGATCGTAGATCATATTGAGAGCCCCCCTTGGATTCTGCGGTTTCAGGCAGCTGGCGGCGGCTATGTGAACGCCTATCTGGAACGTACCCGCTTCTTCAAAGACGTCTACTCTTGGCTGGGCAGGGCGGCACCGGATCCGGACGGAGACAAGATCATCGTAGAGCACACGAACATCAATCCCAACAAGGCGGCGCACATTGGCCACCTGAGGAATGCCGCCCTGGGAGATACCTTCGTGCGACTTCTTCGCGCTCGTGGCTCCTTCGTAGAAGTGCAGAACTACATCGACGATACCGGTGTGCAGGTCGCAGATGTCGTCGTTGGATTCCAACGCCTCAGAAAAATGGGGCTTCGCGAGGTCGAGAAGGTGGAGGAGCCGTTCGACTACTACTGTTGGGACCTGTACGCCGAGACCGCCGGCTGGTACGCCCAGGACGAATCACATCTGGAGTTCCGTCTTCGGGCCCTACACGAAATCGAAACGGGTCTCGGTGAAACTGCCGAATTGGCAGAGCACATCTCGCTGCGGGTTGTCCGGGCCCACCTCAGGACGATGTGGCGTATAGGGGTTTCCTACGACGTTCTCCCCAGAGAGAGCGAGATCCTGAAATTGAAGTTCTGGGAAGAGGCTTGGGAAAAACTCCAAGTCAGCGAGGCAGTTACCTATGTCGAGTCGGGGCCCCACGGCGGATGCTGGGTCATGCGGCTGCCGGGCGACGAGGCCCAACCGGAAGAAGAGAAGATCATCGTTCGCAGCAACGGGACGGTGACCTATGTTGGAAAAGACATCGCCTATCAGCTCTGGAAGTTCGGCCTCTTGAGCAGAAGCTTTCACTATCGTCCCTTCCACCAATACCCCGACCAATCAAGTGTCTGGATGACCTCTTCCAGCCCCGATAGCGAAGAGCAACCCGCGTTCGGACAAGGCCAGAGTGTCTACAACGTAATCGATGTACGGCAATCCTATCTTCAGCGCGTCGTCGTCCACGGTCTGCGGAGTCTCGGCTACGAGCAGCAGGCCGACGACTCCGTCCACTTCTCTTACGAGATGGTAGCGTTGTCTCCAAGATGCTGTGCTGAACTAGGCATTCAACTTTCAGAAGAGGATCGGGCCAAACCCTACGTCGAAGTTTCAGGAAGAAAAGGACTAGGGGTCAAAGCGGATGATTTAATCAACAAATTGATCGAGAGCTCCCTGGAGGAGGTCAGCGCTCGACAAGGAGAGCTGAGCCTCGAAAGGCGTCAACTCATCGCCCGTCAGATCGCGGTAGGTGCGCTGCGATACTTTCTTCTCAAGTACGCTCGAAACTCCGTGATCGCGTTCGACTTCGCTGAAGTGCTCAGCTTCGAGGGTGAAACCGGACCCTATCTGCAGTACTCGGTGGTGCGCTCGAAGAACATCTTCAGCAAACTTGAAACCCAGGAAGGCCCTGGGGCGGTGGAGAACTGGAAGCAGGAGCTGGCGGATTCGTGGCCCCAAGTCGATAGGGTCGAACCTCTGTTTGAGGATGATGGAGTCTGGACGCTCTTGCTGCACATCGGACGCCTGCAGGAAGTCGAAGAACAGTCGATCAGAACGCTGGAGATGTCCTACCTGGCTAAGCATGCCTTCGTTTTGGCGCAGTCCTTTAACATCTTCTACCACAAGCATCACATCCTGTCGGAAGAAGATCGCCTGAAGCGGTGCCTCTACTTGACCATAGCCGACGCTAGTCTCAAAGGCCTGACCCGGGCCCTCGACTTGCTCGGCATCGAGGTTCCGGAGAAGATGTAGCAATGATCGGAGTCTACGGATCACTTTTGCTCTGCCTGCTGCAGACGCAACCGAGCCCAGAAAGCCATGAAAATCTCCTGCCTCTGCAAGACATCCTTTCGAACCGGGAAATCCAGGACTACCAGAGCAAGCCCCAGTACCGTTCCCGAATGAAATTGTTCGGGAAGGCATTCAATCGTCATTCCAAGCTGCTGCAGGGTCAAATCGAGACACTCAAGATCGACGCAGCCCTGAAGACACTGCAGAGCCTGAGAGCCCTTTCCGATCATACCCTGGGCGAGAAGCCACAACGAAAGAAGGACCTACGATCCAATCAGGTAAAGAGGCTCGAGATCGGCCTGAGAAAGCTGCTGGAGAGCCTCGAGGAGCTCAAGCGATCTGTCCCCTTTGAGTACCGCACCCACTTCGACCGCTGCATCGAAAAAATGGAAGAGCTACGCAACCAACTGCTCACCCAACTCTTCGGCCTAACGCAGCGCTTCATCGCGCCTCCGGTAGCAGGTGTCCCTGGCCCAGTTCAGGCGCTTTCGACCCTCTCTTCGCCTCCTTCGATGAGCGCTCGACTAATGGGGTCCTACCAAGCAGGGGACCGTTTCACCGACAAGGAATACCAGAAGATCCAGCTGGCTCAAGAAATCGTCAGGCGCGTCCAGGTCTTTCTCAAGATAGCTTCGCGCCGACTTGAGGAGATCGATCGGAGGCTGAACCCAGGCAAGGATTTGAAGGCGAAAGAATCGAATAAGAAGAAGGATAAGAAACGAAAGAAGAAGAAAAAAAAGGAGCAAGAAGAAGCCGAGGACTCGCTCGAGTTCTACACCTATTGGGACATGCTGCGTGCCTACGACCGTGCCATCCACGGAATCATGATCAACATCGACGAAAAGGCGATTCACAAGCTGTCTAGACCCGCTGAAATCCGCAAGGCCATGAAAAAACTCTGCAAGAAGCTCCCGGAATTCATTCCCGAATTGGAGCCCATCCGCAAGCTCGCCCTCGAGAAGCAAGACGAGGATCTGCTAGCGGAGATCAAGCAGGCCCAGGAAACCTCCTCCCTGGCCGAGAAGGGATGTCTAGTAAACAAGTAGATGGAAGTGGATTAAACCACGTGTAAACACCTGAAATTCCCGACCTGGCAGGTATTCTGGAGTTCGACAAAGAATCTTCAGAGAGGCCCGAAAGGAGGCATCTCAGGTGAAGAAAAAGCATAGCGCAATCCTCCGAAAACGGGAAGCAGAGGTGGCCACTCGGTTGAGCCCCAGCTGGCACGGTCAAGCTCGAAAAACGGTCCTTTCGTCCGACGGGATCAGCTACGAAGTCTCGGAGAAGATTCACGCCGTCAGTTACGGCGGGCTGGGGCTGTTGCAGCAGGTCGTGAAGTGGAGCGGGCAAGGTCTGGGCCCAACACCCAGCGAGTTTCTTCCAACGGGCGGAGATTGATGTGGATGGGAGCATTGCCCCCACTAGCGGCGAA
>CAUZIZ010000006.1:0-70955 GCA_963579905.1 Acidobacteria bacterium UBA6911
CCGTAACTGACGGCGTGAATCTTCTCCAAGACTTCGTAGCTGATCCCGTCGGACGAAAGGACCGTTTTCCGAGCTTGACCGTTCCAGCTGGGGCTCAACCGAGTGGCCACCTCTGCTTCCCGTTTTCGGAGGATTTCGCTATGCTTTTTCTTCACCTGAAATGCCTCCTTTCGGGCCTCTCTGAAGATTCTTTGTCGAACTCCAGAATACCCGTTAGGTCGAGCATTTCAGGCACGTGGTTTAATCCACTTCCATCTACTTGTTTTGGGTCTAGCCGTAAGATATGACGCCAGTTCACAGCTATCTCAATGCTTGCAGGGCACTACCAAAATCAGAGGTTACACGATTTGACAACCGACAAGGAGCTTTCGATAGGCTCCCAAGTTACTTTCCTGTCATGCACCCTAGCCCGGTTTCATTTTTGACACGGGAAGCCGTTGGCGGCTATACTCCCTGGTTCGTCAGCCCGGATCCGCTGCCGGCTTCGGGCTCAAGGAGGAAATGACTTGTACGCCATAATTCAAAGCGGTGGTAAGCAGTACCGCGTGACCGAGGGTGAGCGGCTCAACCTGGAACACCTCAAGGGAGAAGTGGGTCAGGAAATCAACTTTGATGAGGTGCTCCTGGTCGGGGGTGACGACTCCTTCCAATTCGGCCAACCCAAGCTTCAGGGCGCCCAGGTCGTGGGGACTATCGTTGAACAGGGAAAAGGGGACAAGATCCTCGTTTTCAAAATGAAGCGGCGCAAGATGTACCGGCGAAAGCGCGGACATCGCCAGCTCTTTACCCAGGTCCAGATTGACAAGATAGCTCTGGACTCAAAGAAGACCGAGTCGAAAGAGGCTGCCTCTACGGAGAAGAAGACGGCGTCCAAGTCAAAGACCAGCGCGACGCAAGAGGCGAAGGCGGCTGAAGACAGAAAATCTGAGTCGACTCCAGCCAGCAAGAAGCCCAGAGCGGCCAAGGCGAGAACGCGAAAATCGGCCCCAGCTGAAGGGAAGGACGACTAAACCTCATGGCACACAAGAAGGGGCTTGGAAGCTCCCGGAATGGACGAGACAGTAAGGCAAAGCGGCTCGGAGTCAAGAGGTATGACGGTCAGCTGGTGACTGCGGGGTCAATCCTTGTTCGTCAAAGGGGTACGCCCTTCAAACCAGGTTCCAATGTGGGACGCGGCCACGACGACAGCCTTTTCGCCTTGATTACGGGCACGGTGAAGTTCCAGAACCGTGGGTCCTTGGGAAAGTTCGTCCACGTAATGGCGCAGGGCTAGCCCGGATTTCTCCCACCTTATTGTTCCGGATTGTTCCGGGCCACCTCGCTATGTTTCTCGACCGTGCGAAGATCTTCGTGAAAGCCGGGGATGGGGGCGACGGTTGCATCGCCTTTAGGCGCGAGAAATATGTTCCGTTCGGAGGGCCGAGCGGCGGCAACGGAGGCGCCGGTGGCAACATTTACTTTCGAAGCACCGTCCATCTGAATACCCTCCTTCCCTTTCGATTCAACCAGCACTTCAAGGCCGGAAACGGCGTCCATGGATCGGGCAATGACCGGCAAGGTAAGCAAGGCAAGGACCGCACCATCGATCTGCCTGTAGGCACACAGATCTGCGACCAGACTGGGGACCTACTCTTCGATTTCGAGGCTCCCGATCAGGTGCAGTTAGTGGCTCACGGAGGCCGCGGGGGGAAGGGGAATGCTGCCTTTGCAACGGCATCGAACCGAGCTCCTCGGCAGCGTTCCCTAGGCGATCCCGGCGAGAACCTGACCCTTTTACTGGAACTAAAGGTCCTCGCGGATGTAGCCCTGATAGGCCTGCCGAATGCCGGCAAATCTACGCTCATTTCGGCTCTCTCGAGCGCCAAGCCAAAAATCGCCGACTATCCCTTCACCACCCTCACACCAAACCTGGGAGTGGTTTCGTGGACAGACTACAATAGCTTTGTGGTTGCCGATGTTCCGGGCCTGATCAAAGGGGCACACGCGGGCCAGGGGCTGGGCGATCAGTTTCTGAGACACATCGAGCGGTGCCGCCTGCTGGTTCACCTGGTCGATATAAGCGGTGCCCAGGAGAACGATCCAATAGACTCAGTCCATACGATCATGCAGGAACTGAAATTGTACGACGCCACCCTGCTGCAGAAGCCCCAGATCATCGCAGCATCGAAAATGGACGCCGCTGAACCCGAAATGCTGGAACGCCTGCGAGAGTACTGTGTTGACAAGGGTCTGCCCTTCAGCCAAATCTCTGCAGCAACGGGCGAGGGGCTCTCTGACCTCAAGCAGTCAATTGCCAAGCGGCTGGGAGCGCAATAGGGGTGAAGCTGGGTATCCTTGGTGGCACCTTCGATCCGATACACCGGGGTCATACCTTCATCGCGCACCGCATTAGGGAGACCTTCGGCCTGGACCAGGTCCTCTTCATGGTGTCCAATCTGTCGCCCCACAAAGAGAAGGTCCACACGACTAGCCCTTTCCACCGCCACGCAATGGTCGTCCTCGAGCTTCTTTACGAGGAGGGACTCTGCGCCTCACTCCTGGAGTTGGAGTACGAGGCCCCCTCCTATACGATCACAACCCTGGAACGCTTGCGAACTGATCATCCCCATGATTACTTCTGTTTTATCGCAGGGAGCGACTCGCTCAAGGAGATCCACCTATGGAAAGATTATGCTACCCTACTGGGCGAGCATTGCTTTGTCTTTGTCCAACGAGCCCAATCCGAAGCTGATCTTGAACAACTGAAGATCGACGACCCAGCCAGAACAACGATCAAGGTGGTGTCGGCATCAGACAAACTGGACATCCAGACGGGTCAGTCTTTTCTCATCAATATAGAGGCCCCTCCGATCAGCTCGACCGGCATCCGGCGAGCAATTGCAGCGGGGCAGGCTCCCGATCCCGAGAGCGTCTCCGCGCTCGTGCTTCAGTACATCCGAGAGTATCGACTCTATGAACGAAACCAAAGCGGTTCTTTCGAAAATCTGCGGGCTCATTGACGAAAAACAAGGGGAAGGCCTGATGCTACTGGATATCTCCGGCCTCTGCTCCTTTAGCGATTTTTTTATCGTCTGCAACGGATTCAATACGAAGCAGAACCAAGCCATTTGCGACGAAATACTTACCAGGCTGAAAAAGGAGGATAGCCTCTTGCCCAGCCATGTTGAGGGTTACCCACAAGCTGAGTGGATCCTGATCGACTATCTCGGGTTCGTCATCCATGTCTTCTCAGTGCGAGCCCGCGAGTTCTACCAGTTGGAGAAACTCTGGAGCGACGGAATCCCGTTAGAACCCACAGCTCTCCAAGTGTGACGCTTGGAACCCCCCAAGACACGAGACACAAGAGAAAAACATACTCCAAATCACAGTTGGAATTTTAAATCAGCCCGTATCTTTGAATTTCGAATCACTCGTTTCTTCGGGTAGGATCGTTCTTGCTCACACCGTTATTGTCCCTGCGAAGAAAATTTAGTATAAGGAGTTCTTTTCTGTGTGGCTCAAGTTCGTGTGGATTGGAGAAACCAAGGATCTCAACCTACTCCCTTTGGAGGAACGTTACCTGAAAAGGCTCGAACACTTCTTCCCTTGCAGCCGGTCTTTTGTGCCTGAGATCAAACGGGTCCGGCACCAGGAGAAAAGGGCGTTCAGGCGCGAGGCACTGTTGCTCGAGGATAAAATATCACCCACTAGCTATCTGCTAGCTCTTGACGAGATAGGACGCGAATATTCCAGTCCCGATTTCTCCCGACTCTTAGAAGAATTGTTGAATCAGGGAAAAGCCGGGATAACGTTTGTGACGGGCGGCTCTAGTGGCCTTCCCGAACAGATCAAGAACGGGGCAAACTTGAAGTGGTCGCTGAGCAGCCTGACCCTTCCTCACGAACTAGCCCGAGTTATTCTTCTGGAACAAGTATATCGGGCGGTGACCATTGTCAATCGGGTTCCCTACCATAAGTAACGGAGGTTTCGGAATGGCGGCGAAGGACTCGGACCATTTCAAGACGAAGGATCTGGACAATTTCAAGGAAACACTCCTGAAAAAGAAATCGGAGCTGATCCAGCTCCTGCACAAAAATCAGAGCTATGGCCGTGAAATTGACAGTGAGGGCGAGGCGATGGACATCGTCGACAAAGCTTCCAGCTCCTATACCAAGGAGTTCCTGTTCAGCCGTAGCAACCAAGAGAGACTCTTCCTCCTAGCCATCGAGGAGGCTCTGGATCGCATAGAAGACGGCTCCTTTGGAGAATGTTCCAATTGCGATGAACCCATTAATCTAAAGCGTATTCAGGCGGTACCCTGGGCCAAGCTCTGTCTCGCCTGCCAAGAACTTGAAGAGCAGGGAAAACTCTAGAATCGGTCCCGGCTTCATACGTTTATCTTTCAGGATGCCCTCAACTACTCCATCTGAGCAGGACCTGCTTGCGTTAATGGGATCCGGTGTCACCCTGGACGCCATTCGAGCAGAAGCGGGTTTCTCCGCCACACAGTTCGATACCTGGTGGCATCAGCAAATCCAGTCTCGCCTGCCACACCTCACCGGTAGCGCTACTTGTGAAGTCGAAACTGGAGTCGAAATCCTCAGGGACAAGTGGGGAATCCCCCATATTTTCGCCGCGTCCGAACACGACCTTTTCTTTGGTTATGGCTACGTCATGAGCCAGGATCGACTGTGGCAGCTCGACTACTTTCGGCGCCAGGCACAGGGTCGCCTTTCAGAAGTCATGGGACCCGAAGTCCGACCCAGGGCGACCGGCGACGCCATCACCCCTCTCCAGCGCGACACCATCGCACGCACTATTGGCTTCCGTCGCATAGCCAGATCCAACCTGAAGAAACTTCCTGAAGAGACCTTGAAAAGACTCCAGTCTTTCTCTGACGGCATCAATGCGGCCAGGGTGGCTTTCGGGGATCGGCTTCCCATCGAATTCTCCCTGCTCGGCTACGAGCCCGAGAAGTGGATCCCCTTGGACTCACTTTGCATCTGGGTTGAGTTCCAATACTACTTGACCGTGCGTCTTCCGGTGATCGTTCTTCCCGAGATTGCACGTCGGACTCTGGGTGAGGGCCCACTATATGAGGCGTTTCTCACGGTCGAGGCCAGTGATGAGAGCATTCTCCCACCCGGCTCCTATGCAGCCGAGAGGTCGGGCGCGGAACGTCCAGGCGATGTCGTCGGAGATCCGGACGGACCGGCGGGAAGTAACAACTGGGTGGTCGCCGGTAGACGCTCCGCTTCTGGGACTCCCCTACTGGCCAGCGATCCCCACATCGCGTTCAACGCCGTTTCGTGCTGGTATGAGGCACACCTCTCGGGCGCAGGATTCAATCTGGCGGGCGCCGGATACATCGGTGTCCCAGGAGTGATTTTCGGGCGTAATGAGAGAGTAGCCTGGGGAATTACAAACAACATATGCTCCCAGCGAGACCTTTACCAGGAGAAAACCGATTCCGCCCATCCCGATCAGTTTCTCTACGATGGCACTTGGGAGCAGAGTCGAGTCACGGTCGAGCGCATCGCCATCAAGAACGGTGAACCGATCGACCTGCAAGTACGCTTCTCCCGCAACGGACCAATTGTCGATGACATTCTCCCCCCTTTGGGACGAGGTACTGGCCCGGTTTCGCTCCGCTGGATTGGAGCGACGTTCTGCGACGAAGTTACGAGTTTGCTGGCTGCCAACCGTGCCACGACCTGCGACGAGTTTCGCGAGGCCATGCGGGGCTGGCACGCCCCCACTCTCAGCTGGGTGTTCGCAGATGCAGACGACCACATAGCCTATCAGTGCGTCGGACACATCCCCGTTCGGGAGAACTGGAACAGGGGCTACCGTAGAGGTTGGGATCCCGAGGACCAGTGGACGGACCTGATTCCGTTCGACGGCATGCCTACCTTGTCTGATCCCCCTGAAGGGTGGATTCGTACCGCCAACAACCGTCCAGCGCCGGATGACTATCCTTATCCCCTCTCTGGAACCTGGGCTACCGGCTATCGCGCCCGGCGCATCCGCGACGTCCTTGAAGAGAAAACGGTTCTTACGCGGGACGACTGCGCACAGTTGCAGATGGATACCTACTCCCACCGAGCAGAGGAGGTCATTCCGCCCCTCCTCGAACTGCTTGGGACCGCCGAAGACTCGGAGGTCAGGGAAGCCCTCGAGGTGCTTAGGACCTGGAATCGTCGCATGGATCCGAGCGAGCCCGGCGCCGCCATCTTCGAGATCTTCTTCGCAAATTGGGAACAAGCCGTCTCCCGCCAACGCTTCCAGGGTGAGGCCATCGCACCAATGGCCGGAGCCTCGGCCGGCCTCTCTGTGCAGCTCCTGGCCGAGGACCGTAGCGGATGGTTTTCCGACGCTGATCGGGACGAGAGTGCCGCCGCAACCCTGAAGGACACACTTCGCGATCTCAGCGCCCGATTGGGACCAGACATGTCCAGTTGGTCCTGGGGCCGGATTCACACCGTCCACCTGGCCCACTGCCTTTCGAACCTGGGTGATCTGGGAAAGCTTCTGGACCGGGGAGGCCAACCCGTGGGAGGGGCTGGAACTACCGTCTGCAATACTGGCTATGATCCCACCTACATGGCCGCTATGGGTGCCAACTATCGCCTCGTGGTTGAGGTAGGAAGCGACCCCGCGGTGCTCTGGTCTGTCGACGCCACCGGGCAGTCCGGGCATCCCGGTAGTCCCAACTATGCCGACCAACTCCCGGAATGGCTGGCCTCGCGCCGGCACGCCATCCCCCTTGATAGCGCCCGTGTCCTAACGGAAGCCCAGACCAAGCTGCTTCTTCAGCCGCCGGTCTAGCTTTCACTGGACGTATTGAGTGGGCAGTTCAATTGAGGCACAAGGAAGATTGTGCTGCTGTCCGGTCGCTCCTCGAAACCTCAGACATTAGACGAATCGTTCAAGTTTCAGCTTAGTGCCCCCCAGGAAGCGCTGGCCCCATTCGAGAAAGAAGCCTCAGTGTCCTACGGTAGCATGGGCATCCCTGCCCGTGATGACCGATCCGTCGAGCCAAGGGCTCGACAATCACGGCCTGGAAGACCGTGCCACGGTTGGGAATCCTGAACCTGGAACCGAATGAAGTTTCAGCTTAGTCCCGCCCCCGCTGCGCTGCCCCATTCGAGAAAGAAACTTCCGGCTACTGGAGATTTGTGCTGTTGTCCAGCTCTCTCCTCGGAACTTGGCCTCATGTTGCTAACGGCTCAAGTCGTTCGCGGCTCTGTCGGACTTGACTTCGTAACGCTGGTAGTTCACCCGTTGGCGGCACCTTCGGAGGGCAGGAGACGTGCGACGTTCAGACGAATTCTTGGAGTTCAGGTCGGGCTCCTGCTTCGCCGGGGAGGCTCCAACCTCGCGGATTGCTATTCTAGAAGTTTGGCGATCCTCTTTTCGGATTCGGGGCTCCAACCTGCAAAGACATCGGCGACTCGGCCCTTCTTATCGACCAGAATCGACAGGGGAACGAACGCCTGGTCTCCGCCGTAGACCTTCTCAATGCCTGCCTCATCGATTCGGTATAAGGGATAGGAAACGCCCAGTTTCCGCGCAAAAACTTCAATCGAAGCCGGCGCTACTTCCTGATCGAGACTGATACCGAGCAGTTGGATTCCCTTTTTCTGGAAGCGGAGCTTGAGCTTTTCGAGCTCCGGCATCTCCTTACGACACGGTCCGCACCAGGTGGCCCACAAATTCAAGAAGTAGGCGGTTCCTTTCGGCAGGGCGGCCGGCGGCTCCTTTTCTTGGCCGTTCAAAGAATATAAGTCAAAAGCGGGGAGGACACCACCTTTCTTCAAGCCCAATTTGTGCCAGATCAGATCGTCTCTACTGACCGGATCGGGGAGCGACGCAGGGCGATCCGTCAAGATTGTGTAATCTTCTGATGATTCGACGATCTTCAGCGAGGTACCGGAAGAGATCCTTCCGAAGCGATGCGACTTGCCCGATGGCCAAAGTACCTCCATCCATTCCGCCTCCTCCTTCTGTCCCAGGCCGAAAAGGAGTCGGGGATCCGGCTGAGCGAGAAAACCATTGCCGCCGGAGCACACCCGGGTCTGAACCCCATGGGCTGTCTTCAAACGCACCACCGCTCCGAAGGCGTCCCTGCCACTCTCCCTTCCCTCCAGGACAACCCTGATGAAGTTGTTCGCCTGACCTACATTATTCTTGAAGAGAAGGTGCCCTTCGCCTTGGATGGCGGTCAGAAAGATGTCCAGATCTCCATCGTTGTCGAAATCCGCCAGCACAGCGGCACGACCATCGGATATGGAGTCGATTCCAGACACTCCGGAGATGTCTTGAAATCCTTGAGACTCAAGATTCAAGAAGAGCGCATCTCGCTCGAATCCGCTGAAAGAGAGCCCCTCACGGAACAAGAGCTTCATGTGCTCCTGCTGATAGCTCTGGTTACCCGGGTCCTCCAAGCCCACGCTGGACGCCACCACGTGGCGCCAGAAAAAGCTTCAGGTATCCTTCATGGACTTACCACTGATAAATCCGTTGGGCGAGTAAAGATCCTCCCAACCATCGTTATCGAAGTCCACGAAGACGCCACCCCAGGCCCAGCCTGCCCCGAAAGGGCCCAAGGAGGCGCTGACATCCCGGAAATCGCCCTTCGAATTGCCTTGGAACAAGCTGTTGCCTGCCGCCAGCTTTCTTAGAACGCTACGACTCGATGTGCCGCTCGGAAAGAGACGATCCAGAATCCGATTTCCCGCAGTGGACGACATATTCGTCACGTAGAGATCCAGATGCCCATCGTTGTTGTAGTCCCCAAACGAGACCCCCATGCCATTTCCGGGATCCAGGACACCCGATGAGTCTGCCCGATCCTGGAATCGGTCTCCCAGGTTCACGTAGAGAGCATTCTCTCCGAAGTCGTTCGCAACATAGAGGTCCAGCAGACCGTTGCCGTCGATATCGGCGAACTGAGCGGCATAACTCCAGCGCCTGTCCTGGACGCCCCAGGCTTTGGCAGACTCGGTAAAGGTTCCGTCCTTTTGATTGAGGAAGAGTAGATTGGGGGTTCCGTTGCTGGCCCGATGCCAGGAGTTGGGCATGACCCTTCCATATCGGTTGTAGGAAGTGACATAAATATCGGTCCATCCATCCCTATTGACGTCCGCGGCGGTAGCACTGAAGCCAACAGCTGGCAGCGACACGCCCGCTTCCTGAGAGATATCCCGAAAACTCAACTTGCCATCCGGAATGAGGCGGTTCTCAAAGAACATCTGCTCCCCGACTGCGGCCACGAAGAGGTCCAGATCTCCATCATTGTCGGCGTCCAGGAACAAAGGCGCCGTTCCCGACAGGGTCACAGCGACACCAGCATCTTCCGCCGCATCGGAGAAGGTGCTCCCCTGGTTTCGGTAGAGGTAGTTGCGCCCAATCCCAGTGGCGAAGACATCTATCAAACCATCTCCATCCACATCTCCTGCAGCGGCCCCGTGGTAGACGAAATCGTTGTTTCCAGGCGAGCCATAGGCAGGAAGGGACACTGAAACGCCCGCGGGGAGAGCGACCTGCGAGAACAGGTCGACATCGGTACGGAGGGTCTGGATCCTTTCGATCCTGAAAACAGAAATCAGCCAACTCTCGGTCCCGGTTCGCTCCGCCTCGATCCGACCATCTCCTCGGACCCACAGCCGCCGGTTGCTCTGATCTCGGCCTACCAGGAAGAACTTGAATCCGCTCTTTCCAATACCCCTCTCCGGCTCTCCCGAAAAGCGGGCCTGCTTGACCTTGAAACGAGCGTCCTCGATCTCCGAAAAAAGCGAGAGAAATGCTTCCCACGTATTCTCTAGCTGCTCCCGCATCAAGGTCGCGCTGGGCACAGGCTGAAGCACACCCAACGAAATCCACTTAATTGTTTTGGTAGAGGGCCCCAGGGACGCAGGCCAGGGCGTCGCCTGCACAGGATCGTGGAAAAAGCGGACGATTCGCTTCGGTTCTCTCTGCTGGACCGCGCTGGAAAAGTCGATAAGGGCGTTCGCTAGCGACTCCGATAGATCCTCTACTTGCCCCAGATCCTCTTTGTCCAGCTGAAACTGACTTGGTTCTACCGATTGAGCCTCAACGAGGCCAATTCTGAGGACAAGCATTAACACTAAAGCGTGGCTACAAAACAGATTCACTAGCCCATTATATGCCACACAGGCCTCCTCCAGGGGATCAGGGAAGAAGCGTTCAGCCCCCTCCCACCGGCCGGGACTTGAGGATGTCCAGAGTGTTCACTATTCCGACCAGGTGGCCCTCATGAGTCGAAAAACAGCCGCCGATGCTTCCTCACGTTGACATGGGGTCAAAGATAAGAGTATGATTTCCAGGATCTCTTCAGTACAAGGCCTCCTGAAGCTATCTCAAGAAGAAATATTGAAGGCCTAGTCAGTCTTACCCCTGCGAAAGATACCCCCATAGGAATCACCGACTGGACCGTGGCCCGCGACCAAGAATCCGACCATGTTCTGTTCCTTTATCTGTCAGCATCTCAGGGTTGGAAGACAAACATATTCTCTTAGGAGGAGAAGATGAGCAACAAACTGTATGTAGGCGGTCTACCCTATTCCACAACGGAAGAAGCGCTAGAGCAACTTTTCTCGGAACATGGAAATGTCGAATCGGCCAAGGTGATTACGGACAGAGATACTGGTCGATCACGGGGCTTCGGTTTTGTGGAGATGGAATCCGCAGGCGAAGCACAAAAGGCGATCTCGGCCCTGAACGGCACCGATCTTGACGGACGGACTCTAACCGTCAATGAGGCCAAGCCCCGGGAGAATCGATCCGGTGGTGGTGGTGGTGGTGGTGGTTACGGCGGTGGAGGCGGAGGTGGAGGCGGAGGTCGCGACCGCTGGTAGCTCCGTAGATTTATAGCACTAACCAAAAGAGGGGCGTCCGGGTCGGTTCGCCCCTCTTTTGCGTGTGGGCACCCAACCTCAGCAGCAGTTCCGATCCAAAGGGCAGCGATACTACTTCCCTGCCCTTTCTTGTCAGTGCCCCCCCAGCGGTGCTGCCCCGTTCGAGAAAAGAAACTTCCGGCTACTGGGGATTTGTGCGGCTCTCTCCTCGAAACCTGGGCTCATTTCGCTAACGGCTCAAGTCGTTCGCGGCTCTGTCGGACTTGGCTTCGTAACGCTGGTAGTTCACCCGTTGGCGGCACCTTCGGAGGACTGGAGACGTGCGACGAATTCTTGAAGTTTCAGCTTAGTGCAAACAAGTTCTTCCGAACCCGCTCGCATTTCGTTCTCGTCAAGGCTGTATTGGCTCCAGGGGATAGTGGATTCTTGTCTTCGATACGTTCGCCACTACGTCCTTGCCATCGACATTGAGTGTGAGACCCTTCTCCTTGCTCCAGCTTACAGAGACTTTGTGTCCCAGCACCTTTAGATTCGAGACCGAAGCTTCGCGCCACGGGCTGTTGACGTTCACTTCGATGCCCTCCTCGGCTACCCTCAAACCGAAGACGCCTTCGTAGAGCCCCAGCATCAGATTGAAGTTGGCTGGATAGTTGAAGGACCTCGCCGCCGGCCGGCATCTCCCTCCGGCAAACATCTCGCCCGTTTCCGCACTGTATGCCTCCGCCATATACCTTGGTCCGAGACCCTCACTCCACCAGTGCAGCTTGAAGAGCTTCTTCAACATGAAGTGGGCCATCTCGGTTTGTCCCGCCCAATAGAGGCCCCTGACTATCTCCATCTGATAGTGCCAGACCAATGATAGTGCCAGACCAAACCAACAATCTCGTGGTTGTCGGGATCGTAGAAGGGACTGTCCCAGGCCAGGGATGGCAGCCCGTAGGGTCGGTTGAAGGCCTTCGATTCGAGGTTCTTGACCAACGCCTTGACCTCATCAGCCAGACCACGCATTCCATTCATGAAGAAGGAGGCCAGGAAGCCGGTGGTGAAGGAAAATGCATGCTTGTGTACGGTCTGCTGACCATTGGAGTCCACGTCCACGTACATCCCCAGCTCGGAGTTCCACATCAAACGGTTGACTTGCTCAGCTAGACTCTGCGACTTCTCCGAATACACTTGGGCCTTCTGGGTGCGTCCGATGGCTCCTTCCAGGAAAGCCAGGTCCGACAAGGCCCCTGCCAGGAAGGCATTGAGATCGCAGTAGGAGGCACGGCTCCCTCTGTACTTCTCGGCCAGGTCCATCCAGGCGTAATCTCCTCCAATCGTCCAGTAGAGTCCCAACGCCTGGTTGAACCGGTTGTCGTCGTACCACTTCAATCCCATCTCCAAACGCTCAATCAGAGGAACTCCCTCGATTTCTTGCGTCAGGAAAGCGGTGTCCCCAGCGAACTCAACGTACTTCCTGGTGATCTGCGCCAGCGTGCTCGGCCCCCCATCCATCATGAATGGATCCTTCTGCACGCGCCCTTTCCCACTGTCGAAGTAGACGCCCCTCACCCCCGGGACTTGCCCGTCTTCCCGTTGGGTTGACCACATGATGCGCACAAAGTCCTTTACGGCCTGAGGCATCCAGTAGATGACAGCGGCGGCGGCCTCCATGTTGTCAATGTTTCCAATCACCTGATCGTGTAGATAACCGCTGTAGTTGGTGCTCCACTGCCCATTCGGGAGGGCATCGTCGTCGATATCCCATTGGTTGATCCTGAAGTTGGCCCACATCCAGTAGTGGGCCCCCACGAACTGATCGTCCGGGCAGCTGAATTGGGGGATATCTTGCAGGAAATTGTTCCAGTACGCGGTGGTCTCGGCCAAGCGTGCTGCCGGGTCGGACAGGATGTAGCCGGCGTCTTCCTGCGCCTGCTGAGAATCCTTAGCGATGGATCGGACAAAAGAAAACTCCTGTGGACTGCCCGGCTCCAGGTTGATGTCATGCTGCTCCAGGATGTTGTAGACATCGCCCGAGAACATTTCTGACAAGGTGAACTTCCCGTTCTCCAGGGAGCAGCCTGAGGCCATGCCCGTCCCGGGTCGCAGATCACATAGCGCCAGCCCCTTGTCGATCCAGGCCTTCTCTGCCCCGAGGTCTCGCGGCCTCTTGTCTCCGAAGCCCAGGATCTCCCTGAAAAGACGCAGCTTGAGTCTTCTTGAAGCCTTGATCCTGACGGTGGTGCAGTAGGCAAACCGGCCTGGCGGTGCAAAGCTGCGGGCTTCCAACTCGAAGTCTTTGAACTTGAGACGCCCAGATATGCTGATCCGGACGGAGCGAGACCCTGGCTTCCTGGGCATACTCCAGGGACAAGGGATACTTCTCTCCTGTTTCGGCATCGTATACAGCCGAGATTATGTCCCGATCCACCGGTGGCTTGACGCTGGCCCGGATAACGCTGCTGCACAAGCCACTGACCTCCAGGCGTCTGATATCGCACCGAAACATCACCCGGTTGTTGCCATAGGAAGCAGGTAGATTTCTGACCCTGCCGGGGTCGACTGAATACTCCAGCCAGGCGCAGGCATCGGTTGCAAGTGAATTCGCTTCAGGTGCGGCCTTCGTTTCGCCAGCACCGCTGGGCGAGACAAACGTTGGGACTGTCGTACCGACCAGTGACGCGGCCAGCAGTTCTCGTCTAGTCAAGGGGCTCATGTTTCATCCTCGTTGTTTGAGGCCGCTTGCGCGGCCCGGAAAGGTATCATGACGCTCCTCCTCTCACACTTGTCCCGTCAGATAGAGTCCTTGGGAGGCAAGTGTTATGCGAGTCTATGCCAGCTGGGATTCTGGCATCGGTATACGGACAACACAAGCATCGAGGTCCATCAGGGGTTGTGACACACGGCGACCCATGGGAAACTGTGATTCTCGATATGGGCCACAACCCCGTTGGGATTGACCTCACTCTTGATGATACCTAACCCACGCTTTCCATAGGGGGTTTCAAAGTATGACAAAACTCATGATAGGGACATTGTTCTTGAGCACTGGTTTGCTCGCGGGAGGTGTCCGTCAGCCACTGCCTCCGGGCGAAGGCTCTCAAGAACAGGAAGCGCTGGAAGAGAAGAAGTCACCCTTCATCGAGCCCCAGGAACGCTCCAAGAGAATCCGCCGCAACCCCGGCTCCTGGAATCCCATCGTCGATCTCACGGATATCTTTCCCGGTAACCGGGCTATGAATCGCCACGGCGTATTCGAACTTTACGACGCGGCGATCGGCGTCAAGCTCCGCGTCGAGCAGGCCCGCCGGTCGAAACCGCTCCTGGACGCGGTTGCGGAGTGGGAGAAGGGACAATTTATCGGTCCACTCTTCATCTGGGAAGCCGAAGGCCACTTCCACATGATCTACGAGTGCAGCCGCGCCAGCTCAACCTGCTATGCGAGGAGTTCCGACGGCTACCACTGGGAGCGGCCAAACCTGGGTGAGGTCGAGTTCGAGGGCTCGGCGAAAAACAACATTCTCCGCAACGGAATCAAGGGAGCTACGGGTGTTTTCATCGATCCCCATGCCCCCCAGGCAGAGCGCTTCAAAGCCATGGGTGGCGACATGGCCTGGTACGACCCGGCCACCCTGCAGCCGCTGGACGGCGAGGAGGCGATGCGGCGATGGAACGCTCAGGTCTATGACGAGGACGCCTACAAGGGTCCCCGGGCCGAGATATGGGGCCGCACCCTCGCTTGGATCTCGGCGGACGGCCGTAAATGGAAGGAGCTGGAGGAACCGCTGGGCAATCGGCCCGTGAACGGCGGAATTTCCGCCCGCTACGATTCCCACAACGATGAGTACATCGCCTACCAGCAGATCATGGGTAACACGGCTGAACTGATGCCAGGCATCGGCACCGCCCGCGTCGAGGAAGAGACGCAGCGCCGCACCATTGGATTCTCACGCACCAAGGATTTTCGCCGTTGGCCTGCACCCAAGTTGATTCTGGCTCCTGATGCCCAGGATGACCTGGATATCTCCTTCTATGGAGCCAACTACTTTCCCTACCCCGGACGCACCGACCTTCACGTCATGATGATCCCCGTCTACCACCAGCTGATCGACCATGTCGACACTCAGATAGCCTTCAGTCGAGATGGCCTCTTCTGGTCTCGGCCCGAACGCCGCCCTATCCATACGGTGGGGACGCCCGGCAGCGGCGAGGACTCGCAGGTACATACCTGGCGCAATGGACTGGTGGAACTGCCGGACGGTCAGTGGGCAATGCCGTATACGGGGATGTCGAGCCTGCACAACGCCTACGGGGAAAAGCAACTCTTTCCGCGGGGTCGGCCGATCCAGATCCGCTACGCACTCTGGGATCCGCACCGCTTCATTGGCATGGAGGCTGACAACGAAGGCCGGTTCACGATACCGACCATCTACCGCCATGGGAATCAGCTGCGCTTGAACTACCGCTGCGCGGTGGGGGGCTGGATACAGGTGGAGCTCCTGCGCAAGAGTCCCTCCATGAACCACGCTGACCTGGGTCCCGTTAAAGGATTTAGTTTCGCCGACTGCGAGCGACTGACGGGTGATGAATCCGCTCGCGTCGTGACCTGGAAAGGCAAGAGCGACCTTTCAGGGATCGGTGACACGGGAGCGATCCGCATCAAGATGTTTCAGGCCAAACTCTTTGCCTACAAGTTCTAGGAGAATCAGTGGACGCCCCGGTTCAGACGTTCAGAAGAATTCTAAAACGTGAAGCCGTCGGAGCTGTCCTGCGGCTTGTATCCCAACACCTCTTGCGCGTGAGTGGTGTCCCGGATGGCCCACTTGTTGTTGGAAACAGTGTCGAAGATATCAAATCGCAACGACTCGGGAGCGCTCAGACACAGATCTATCATCTGGACGCAGTCTCCATGGCTGAGCCAGCCCGACACATGACGCTGGATCTCCGGACGGTTGCTCTTCAACAGGGCGCCGATCCTCAGACAGATGATCGACATGTTCCACTCAGCGGAGTACATCCGGCCCAATACCTCGCCAAAGGCCTTGGTAACCCCATAGAGATCATAGGGCCAGTAGGACGAGTTCTGGTCCAACATGTCCCATTTCTCAGGAACCTTGTCGTATTCGCCCGCGACAATTTCCTTATAGGGCGAGTGATGGTACTGGGGGCCTAACGTGACGGCGCCACTGCTGGCATAGATGACGCGCTTCACGCCCTGAATTCGCGCCGCCTCGTAGACGTTGCGGCAACCCTTGATGTTGATCTCCAGATTGCCCTCCCAGCTGTGGACATTCCGGTTCTCGGCTGAAAGATGAAGCACCATATCCATTCCCTCGAAGGCCGGTAGAATGGCCTCGAAGTTAGCGATGCTGGCCCTCGTATTGGGGATCCCATCCACGTCACTCCGATTGAGTCCGCTGAAATCGTACTTGTGTCCCAGATTCCTCCAGGTAAGACCACCTATGTCTCCGCTAGCACCCGTGATGAGGACTTTCTTTTTTGGATCTGCCATTTTTGTTACTCCCTAGGGTTGAGGGCAACCGCCGCTAACCAGAAGGGGCGGCACGGACTGAATCAGTCCAGCCCGAAAGTGTATTCCAAGGTACCCGACAAGGTGCGAGTGAACGGGCAGCAAAAGCATCCACAAAAGGATCGTGAAAATAGGAGTACAGTGGACATGAGCACTCTGCAGAGAAGGACTCTGTATTGACAGAAAATGCATTATATGCCCGCCTGGAGACGCGGTCAAGACGGTCCTATTGTCCTCTTTTTTCCTTTGCCCTTGCCCCGGCCTAAGACCTCGAAAAATCCCAAGATACAAGATACAGACAAATTCCAAATCACAGGCACCAAGCTCCAAACGATCAACTCTCATCCCCAACCAGAGTTTCTTCCTGAATAATCCCATCGCAGGTTTGACCCCTCGATCGTCAGCCCCTACACTCCCCGAAGCAATCTCGATCGAGCAGCGAAGAAATGAGAAGGTCCTTATTCATTCCATTCGTCTGTGGAACTATTGCTCTCCTAGGTCTTCTCTTCTCGAGTGCCTGTTTCAGCCGTGAAGCCGCTCTGGAGATCCGCCAAGGCGACCACATCTCCATCATCGGCAACACGCTGGCGGAGAGGCTGCAGTATTTCGGACATTTCGAAACGCTTTTGCATGCCCGATTCCCCGGACACCAGCTGGTCGTCAGGAACCTCGGCTACTCCGCTGACGAAATCGTCTTCAGATCTCGGTCCTTGAACTGGGGCAGTGCCGACGACCATCTCTCGATGGCGCAGACCGACGTCCTACTTGCATTCTTCGGCTTCAACGAGTCGTTCGCGGGACCTGAGGGACTGGAACGATTCAAGACTGACCTGGCTGAGTTCATCGAGCACACCAGAGATCGGAGATACAACGGCGAGTCCACTCCTCGACTGGCTCTGATTTCACCGATCGCCCATGAGGATCTGGGGAACCCCAACCTCCCAGATGGCACCGCCAACAACCAAAACCTGGAGCTCTACACCAGAGCCATGGCCGAGATCGCCCATGATTATGAGGTTCCGTTCGTCGATCTGTTCGAGCCGTCACGTGATCGGATGAAGACCTCCTCCCAGCCGCTGACGATCAACGGAGTGCACTTGAGCGAGGCCGGCTATGCCGAGATGGCACCGCTCCTAGACCAGGCACTCTTCGGCTCCCACCCGAATCTCGAAGCAGTCGCCGCGGAACTTCGGGCCGAGGTCAACGAGAAGAATCTCTTCTTTTTTCACCGCTACCGAGCCGTCAACGGCTACTACATCTACGGGGGCCGATCCCAGAGAGATCACGGCAATCCCCCCTTCACCGATGCCTATGTGCTCGAGAATGAGCGAGACAAGCTGGACGATATGGTTCATGTCAGGGACGAGCGCGTCTGGAAAGTTGCCCAGGGACTGCCCGTAAGCACCGAAATCGATGACGGCGGAACCAGGCCTTTGTACGATGTCCCCACCAATTTCAAAGAGAAAATCGGGATCCTACCGCCGGAGCAGGCCCGCAAGCATTTCAAACTGGCTCCCGGATACGCTGCCAATCTCTTTGCCAGCGAGATGGAGTTCCCGGAGCTCAAGAATCCGGTCCAGCTCAACTTCGACAGCAGAGGCCGACTCTGGATTCTGACCATGCCCGACTACCCGATGTTCCAGCCCCCCAACAAACCCAACGACCGGCTGCTCATCCTGGAGGACAGCGACCATGACGGTCGCGCAGACGAGCTCACCGTCTTCGCGGACGGACTGCACGTCCCCACCGGATTCGAGTTCGGGGACGGGGGCGTTTACATCGCACAACAACCCAACCTCATGTTCCTGCAGGATACCGATGGCGACGACAGGGCCGATGTCCGGAAGCTGATCCTTCATGGTTTCGACTCGGCCGACTCGCATCATTCCATCGGTGCTTTCACCTGGGGGCCGGGCGGCGGTCTCTACATGCACGAAGGCACTTTCCACCATACCTCGGTCGAAACCCACTCGGGGCCGGTGCGTAACGCTCATGGCGGCGTCTATCGGTACGACCCTACGACACAGAACTTCGAGACCTTCGTCACCTATAACTTCGCCAATCCCTGGGGACACGCCTTCGATTCCTGGGGACAGAATTTCGTGGCCGACGCTTCGGGCGGGCGCAACTACTTCGGCACGGCCTTCTCCGGAAAGGCTCCCCCGTTTACAGGCCAGCCTGACTTCGGTCCCTTCAAATACACCTATCGTTCCGAGATGAAACAGTTCATCGTCAAGCGAGTCCGTCCCACCGCTGGGTGCGAGTTCGTCTCCAGCCGCCACTTTCCTCCTTCGGCTCAGGGGAACTTCTTGCTGAACAACGTCATCGGTTTCCAAGGGATTCTGCAACACCGGGTCAAGGAGGAAGTGTCCGGCTTTGTGGGAATCGAGATCGAGCCAATCCTGTTCTCCTCCGACCGAAACTTTCGCCCCACCGATTTGCAGTTCGGGCCAGATGGGGCGCTTTACGTGGTTGACTGGTTCAATCCGCTGGTCGGCCACATGCAGCACAACCTGCGAGACCCCAAGCGGGATACGACTCATGGTCGGGTCTGGAGAATTACCTATCCCAGCCGGCCCCTGTTGGAACCGGCCAAGATCGCGGGCCAGCCAATCGGGGCCCTTCTGGAGCTTCTCAAAACCTATGAAGACCGGACACGCTACCGGGTGAGATTGGAGTTGAGAGAACGCGAAAGGGACGCAGTCGTTGCAGAGCTAGAAGCGTGGATTGGGGACCTCGACCCAAGGAACGAGGGCTACGAACACCATCGCCTGGAGGCGCTCTGGGTGCATCAGCATCACAACGCCGTCAATACCAGGCTGCTGAAACAAGTGCTGCGCTCATCGGACTACCGGGCCCGAGCGGGAGCCACGCGAGTCCTGGCTTACTGGCGCGAACAGATAGAGGATGCCCTCGATCTGCTCCTGATTCAGGGAGGGGACGAGCATCCGCGAGTCCGGCTGGAAGCGGTCCGGGCCTCCAGCTTCTTCGAGACCCCACGAGCTGTCGAAGTGGCCTTGGAGATCATGCGACACCCCATGGACGACTACCTCAGCTACACGCTGGGAGAAACGATCCAGACGCTCAAGCCTCATTGGCACCCGATCCTTACCTCGGGTCAACCCTTCTTGGCAGACAACCCCAAGGGGACCGAGTATCTCCTGGAGCGCCTGAGCCCTGGCGAGCTTCAGAATACCGCACGGAATCGGTCCGTCTACACGGCTTTGCTTTCTACTGCTGGAATAGGAGAGCAGTACCGCCTGGAAGCTTTGAGCGGTCTGGCCAAGATGAACCAGTCCGGTGAGATATCGGAGCTTCTTTCGGCGATACGATTGGTCGATCGGGGAGACTCGTCCCAGGCCGAGCCGATTCTACTCGATCTAGGCCAAATTCTGGAGAGGCGATCGGGTTCGGAGCTGAATTCCAGCCGCGGTGGTCTGGAGGGGCTGCTAACATCTGCCCGGCTTGCGCCAACCCGCCGGCTTGCCAACGTCGCGCTGATCGTGGCAGATCAGGGGGTGGAAGGCTCGTGGAAGCGGTCCTCGAGCTCGGTCCAAGCACTGCAGGACCTGGCCGAGAGTATCCCTCTGATCTCGGATCCTCGATTGCGTTCCCAGACTCATCCAAAACTGGAGGGGCTCCTCCGCAACTTTCCCCCTCAGCTAGCCGGGAGGACGGCAGAGTCCCGGTCCGCCGCCGAAGTTGTACGCACAGCTGCCATCGAGGCGCTGCCCTCGATCCCCAGTTACCAGACCGAGTCGCTTCACTTGCTGGCTGAGCTTGTCTCCTCGGGCAGGATGCGTGTAGCGGCCATTCGAGCGGTCCAGCAGCTGCCCAGGGAAAAGATCTCCAAGCAGGATCTCCTTCCCCTGGTAGCAGGAATCGTGGATCACCTGGCCTCACTTCCGCCTCGGCGACGCACCTCAGAGGATGCCCTGAATGCCGCCAAGCTGGGGGGGGAACTCACGGACCTGCTTCCTGCGGATCAATCCAAAGAATATGCCGTCCGATTGTCGGATCTGGCCGTCACAATAATCGCCATCAAACCCCTCCCGAACCGGATGCAGTACGACAGGAAGGAAATCTTCGTCGAAGCAGGGCGGCCGGTCGAGATCGTCTTTGAAAACGTGGACATCATGCCCCACAACCTGCTGGTTACCGCCCCCGGTTCACTGGTCGAGGTAGGGATGGCGGCCGAGCGGATGGCTACGCGTCCCGATGCCTTCGAATTGCAGTTCGTGCCCAAGACGCGAAAGGTCCTCTACGCCACCAAGCTGCTCCAACCCCAGCAGATCGAAAAGCTCCAATTTACGGCGCCTGGGAAATTGGGAGACTATCCGTACGTCTGCACCTTCCCTGGCCACTGGCGCACCATGGTCGGAACCATGCACGTCGTCGATGATCTTGAGAAAATCTCCCCAGATGTTCTGGCGGCGGCCGAGCCCGCCGATATCGACTCCAGGGAATTCGTAAAAGCCTGGAAACTAAGTGACCTGGCCGGATCTTTAGGACGTCTCGACGCAGACCGAAACTTCGAGAATGGGGCCCACTTGTTCACGGAGCTTTCCTGCAGCAAGTGTCATCAGATGAACGGCAGTGGAGGTCAGACGGGTCCTGACCTGACCCTGGTCTCAGACAAGTTGGCCTCCGGAGAACTAGACCGGCTGGCTTTGCTCAGAGAGGTCGTCGAGCCCTCCGCTGTCATGGACGAGAAGTATCGGGTCCAGGTCATCACGACGGAGAGGGGTGTCATCCTCAGCGGCGTCGTCACCTACGAGGATGAGCATGTAGTCCGCCTGGTCGCCAACCCTCTCGAAAGCGAGGATTCGGTAGAGATCTCCAAGAACAGCATCAAGGAGAGGTGGGAATCGACGATTTCAGTCATGCCGGAAGGTCTGCTCAGCACCGCCTCTTCCCAAGATATCCTTGACCTGATCGCTTATGTCGCGACCAGAGGTGGACTCAAGCCCACCCTGGCAGTGGGAAAAGCTGGTGGTCGATGACTGGCATTTCACTCCCGACGGCGAGCCCAATCTGATCGATGCCATCGAACAGGATCGCCCACCATCAACCCTCGGCGATCCAACAGAGCCGCGAACGACTTGAGCCGTTAGCAAAATGAGCCCAGGTTCCGAGGAGAGAGCCGGACAACTCTTCCCCACGCAGTGGCGCACAAATCCCCAGTAGCCGGAACTTTCTTTCCCGAATGGGGCCAGGGCTTCCTGGGGGCGGGACTTACCTGAAACTTCATTGGCAAACGTAGCTTTGGCCTCCAGACCGAAGTATTCCTTCGAGCCTTTGGCTCGGACGGCGGCCTGGAGACCGCCGCCACGGCCGGGACTCCAAGTTTCCTTCTCGAATGGGGCAGCGCAGCGGGGGGGGCACTAACTTGAAGCTCGGTAGCGGTTCAGCCTTGGCGGCTGCGTCTCGAGGGACCGGGATCGGGGGAAGCGGAGGCAGCCGTTTCCAACTCTCGAAGCCACTGCCCGATAAGGGGTTGAAATTCCACCACTCGCCCGACCACGAGTAGAGCTGGAGACTGGATCCCAATCCGTTCGGTCTCCCTGACGATGGAGCGAAGGGTTCCTATGGCCTCTCGCTGACCTTCCAGAGTTCCCGCCTCGAGCAAGGCAGCCGGTGTGTCCAGCGGGCGTCCGTGAAGCACCAGCTTGGAAACGATGCCTCGAAGGTTTCCCAAGGGCATCAGTACGACCAGGGTATCGGTAGCTGTCGCTAACTTCTCCCATTCAATAGGCTGTTCTGTATCGGTGCCCTGATGACCCGTGATAATGGCAATCGAGGAGGAGACGTCTCGATGCGTGACGGGAATGCCTGCCGCCGCCGGTACAGCCAGGGCTGAGCTCACGCCCGGAACAATCTCAAAGGGGATCTTGCTTTCGGCCAGGAAAGTAGCCTCCTCTCCTCCTCTGCCGAAGACGAAGGGATCTCCTCCCTTGAGACGCACGACCTGTTTTCCCTCCTGAGCCTTGGAGGCTAGCAACTCGTTGATTTTCTCCTGAGGGAAGCTATAGTGTCCACCCTTCTTGCCGACGAGAATCCTCTCGGCTGAAGCTGGCGACAAGTTCAGTACTCGTGAATCAACCAGCCGGTCGTAGACGACAACGTCAGCCCGATTGAGACAGCGCAGGCCTTTGAGAGTGAGCAATTCAGGGTCACCGGGCCCGGAGCCCACCAGGAAGACTCTGCCTACTCGGGAGGAAAGGCCCCTCACTTCACCTCTCCTCCAGAGCCCGCTCGATGCGCGCCCGCACCTCTGATGGACCTTGGCGGCGGGTTGCTTCAAGCAGATCCAAGTCTTCCACCAGGTGGGAAAAAAAGCCTTTGCGGTCATCGAAGGAAGAGAAACGTTCCTTCACCCGAGGGCGGATCTCCCCCAAGGCCTGGAGCAGGTCTCCGTATTCCGGTCCAAACTGGGACTCCAGTTGCCGACGTATCCGTTTGGCAAGAGCGGGACTGCTACCCGAGGTAGAGATGGCGATCACAAGGTCCCCTCGGTGGACCAGTGCAGGAGCGATGAAGTTGCAGTACTCTGTCTGATCGACGACGTTGACCAGGATCCGATGCTCTTCGGCGAAGTCCTTGATTCTTTTGGCGATCGCCGTGTCTTCCACGATGGCCACGATAAGGAAGACATCCCTGGCCTCGTCGGGCACGAATTCGCTTGACCGCCGAACGCGGCCCCCCGCCCGATCCAAAGCTTTCGCTTTTTCCTCGGCAAGATCGCCGTCTCCGACTACCAGGCAAAGGCGTCCCTTCAGATCGAGAAACACTGGGAAGTAGCTCATTTCGGCCATCGTAAAATTCCGATTAATCTAGGCAAACAATAGCGTAGGGCCGGCGTTCATGTAAAGCCGGGAGGCTCCGGTAGAAGGTCCTAAATCTGGAGGCCGCGCGCCTCATGTCGGACGTAAATGCAACTCCTGCACTCTTTCGCCATCTGGATAAGCCTAATGCTAGCGAAACGATTCTTACAAACAGTATTGATAGTGGGTATGACCTGGTCCGGCGGGATAATGTTCGGAGCGGAAGATAAGATCGCACCCGACAATCCTGGTGATCTGAACGCCAAGAGCAAGTATAAGGGAGCGGTTTCCATGGTTGACCTTACTTGGCTGGATCAGTCTGGCAACGAGCTGGGATTCGAGATTCTCCGGTCCGACAATGCCGAAGAATTTCGGCTTGTCGGCATGGTTGGGGCTAATACAACTCGCTTCACCGACGAGGTCGGAAAATATATCACCGGTGCTTTCACTTATAAGGTGCGAGCCTTCAACCAGTTCGGGAAGAGCTCGGATTCCAACGTAGCCTCGGTCTGGTTCTAGCCAGTTCTTCTTGAGTCCCTGTCCACTCTCCCTACGGCCGACCGTTTCTGGTCGAGCAGACTCCCGCCGCGAGCAGGTGTGGGCGCTTCTGTTATCATTGACCTGTACTGGATGATTCAAGTGCAGGACAACACGCTTTCCTTCAATCTCGAGCCTACTTTCCGTTGTAATCTGGGTTGTGAGATGTGCCCCCGCTTTTCCAGCGAGGACCCTCATCTCGACATGTCGATGGATACCTACTCGCGGATCAATGAGGCGATGGGCTACGCCCACACGGTGGACTTCACGGGATGGGGTGAGCCGATGCTCCACTCTCAAATCTACCACATGATCCGAGCCGCCAAAGACAAGGGATGTGTCATCAGCATGACGTCGAATGGCACCGTTTTGAACCGGAGGAACGGTCTTGCGCTGATCTCAGCGGGCATGGATCGTCTGACTGTTTCTGTAGATGGGATGCGTCCCCAGACCTTCGATGCCATTCGCCTGGGCGCCTCTTTCGAGCAGATCACCAAGAATCTGAAGGAGCTGAGCCAGCTGATCCAGGAGGCCGGCAGTTCTTTGGAACTGGCGGTTGCCTTCACCATTCAGCAGGCCAACGCGTCTGATCTGCCCTTGATCGTTCCCTGGATGAATATGGTGGGAACACGTGTGCTGCACTTGAAGCAACTCAACGTTCTTTCCCACTTCGATGATTGGGAGCGGAGTTTCCTGAAGCATGGCCTGGCGTCAGGAAATCAGGACCGTGGTCCCATGGAACGTCTGGAGAAGCAGATTGAGGGCGTGTTGGTGCAGGCCAACGAGTCTGGGATCGAGGTGCGGATACATTCTGAGCTTCCCATGACTGGGGAGATGAAGGGTCGTCATTGCCTGGCCACCCCACTGGAATCAGTCTACTTTTCCTACGAAGGGAGAGTGGCCCCTTGCTGCCATTTTGGTCATCATGTCAGCCGATACTTCGAGTCTGAGTTCTACCCGCCCTCTGCATTGTTCTTTGGCGACATCCGGGAACAGACATTCCGCGAAGTCTGGGAAGATGATTCCTTTCAGACCTTTCGTCGGGGATTCGTGACCCAGGATTTCCCCGATGCCTGCAAGACCTGCTACCTGCTCTATGGGAAATAGGCAAGGACGCCGGATTCCAGGTCGACCTACCGAATTTTGAAACAACACTAGGAGGAGCCGGTGAAAAGAAGAGAATTTCTCACGTCTTCAGCGGGCGCGGGGCTTTCCTTATTAGGTGCAGGCAAGCTTGCCCAGGCAGTGTCTGCGGAAAGGGGAGAAAGAGGAAAAGAAGGACTGCATTTCAAATACGCTCCTCGGCTCGGGTTCCTGGCCGATGAGCTGAGTATCCCCCAACGTCTGGAGAAATTCTCCCAGCACGGCTTCTTCGCGATCGAGTACAACGGATTGATGAGCCATCCGAGAGCCGAGGTCGGTGAGATGCGTAAGAAACTCGACTCTCTAGGGATCGAAATGGGTATCTTCGTTGCGAATCCGAACGGGTGGGAAACAGCCGGTCTTTGCGATCCGGCAGAGCGTGCCAACTTCCTTACCGATCTCCGCAAAGCGGTCGAGTACCATCGGATCATCGGAAATAACTTTTGCACGGTGATCACCGGTCCTGAAAAACCAGCGATTCCACGCAACCAGCAGAAGCAGAATGTGATTGATGGCCTGAAGGCGGCCGCCGAGATTTTGGAACCCACTGAGTTGACAATCGTAGTGGAACCGTTGAACGTGCTGGTGAACCACGCCGGCTATTTCCTGGTGTACTCCGAAGAAGCAGCCGAGATCATGGAGGCCGTCGGAAGCCCCAAGGTCAAGATCCTTTTCGACATCTACCATCAGCAGATTTCGGAAGGAAATCTGATCAACAACATCAGGAAGCACCTGCCCTACATCGGGTACTTCCAGGTGGGCGATGTACCCGGCCGAAAGGAACCCGGGACCGGAGAGGTCAACTGGCAGAACGTGTTCAAGGCGATTTACGATACTGGGTATCGGGGCATCCTGGGCATGGAGCACGGCCTTTCCGTCCCAGGCGAAAAGGGACTGCTCAAATGCTTTGCCGAGTACCGACGAGCGGATAATTGGTAGGGTCTCTGGCGGCGCTGGATCATTCGAGAAGAAACTCCTGTGCAAACCGGTCCCGGTCCTTCGATATTCTGCGGTTCATCATTCATCGGTTGCCTCCTCCGAAGTAAGAAAGGCCAAATCACAAACCGCAGAACGCCGAACAGCGAACGCCAAAGTTTCTTGCGTCTACGCATTGTCCGGTGGGACCCTCGCCGGTCGATGTTCCGAGCAGAGACGTGCGACGTTCAGACGTTCAGACGAATCAGGTGTGTTGTCCGCGGAAGGATATTTCTCCCACGAACTTCCGAATCCCCCTTCGCAGCAAAGACCAGGCGTAGAGGAAAGCCAGGCAGATGAGACAGAGCAACTCCAGCAGAGAGGCCGACTCGACAGTCCTGCCGCTCAAGGTCACGCTCTCAAACTGGGGGAGCAAGGCGTTAGTGAGGTAGCCCAGGCCCGCAGATAAAAGAACGATGCTTAGACTGAATTTCAAGGCGATTCTTCTCGAATGCAGTTTTCCCAGCACACCGAAGGTGGTCACGTTAGTGGCGGGTCCCGTTAGCAGAAACGCCAAGGCTGCTCCCGGTGAGACTCCCTTGGCGAGTAGCACCGCAACGAAGGGTGTGGCACTGGAGGCACAGACGTACGTCGGCAGGCCCAAGAGGGTAAAGAGAATTACTTCGAAGGAGGAAGGCAGCGCACTCAGCCGCCCTGGTTGGAGGAAGGATTCTGCAATCGCCGCCAGAGTCAATCCCAATAGGATCCAGGGGCCCGTATGGTCGACTATCTCCCCCAGCCCCACCTTCAGTGCCTGGCTGACTTTTTGGCCGCAGGTCTTCCCCTCGTCCACGGGCAGACGTTCCTGACTCTCGGACTCGAGGTTCGAGGAACGAGTCATCGGCCCTCCGACGATCCAGCCAACGGCAAAGGCAACCACTGCCGCTGCTAAGACTCTCGCCACCGTCATCTGTGTTCCCAGTAAGGGGATGGACATGAGTACGGCGTCCAAGCCCAGTTCCGGAGTGGAAATCAGGAAGGCCATGGCGGCGGTAGCTGGAGCTCCTCGCTGAATCAGGGTGCGGTAAAGCGGTACCACTCCACAGGAGCAGATAGGAAAGGGCAAGCCCAGGCTCATTCCGCGCAGAGCCTGGGTCCAGTTTGCTCCCTTGTTCATCCATCGGATTGAGGATTGAGAAAGAAAAGAGCTCATGAAGCCGGCTACGAGATAGGCCAGAAGTAGGGCGGGTGCACTGCGTAAGGCGAGTCCCAGAAAGGTTCTAAATATGGGAAGGTTGATCGAACCGTGGATGGATTCTTCCCCACTCAGAAAGACTGCCATGAGCCCAATTCCCAACAAGGCTCCGGTGCCTTCGTACCAACCGGTTTTCTTGACAGATCCTGCCTGTGCAATGAGTTGAGATTTCATTCCGGGTTGGTGCAAGACCACGTGTGCCAGGGAGCCCGCCACCAAGGCCTGGAACCAGGTCATGGCCTCACTCGATAGGCTTACAAGTAGTTGGGGACCCAATCCGAACCCCAGGGTGGTGCTGATGATGACAAGCGCGAAAACCACCAGCCCGATCCGGATGCCGAAAATGGGGCGTACCAGCCACCAGATGGTGAGTCCGACTGGCAAGCGATGCAGGATTACTGCAAACGGAAGCAGGTGCTGGCTTTGGTCTGGCGAGAGGTGTGAAGCGGTCAGAGCGGCACCGTCGGCCGCGGCATGGGTGCAGAGTCCAATCAGACCCAGAACGAGAGCCGTCGAGTGGGCTCGATCGGCCCCCTTCTTGAAGATCTTCTCTGTGAAGGTTGGACCGAACATTCCTATAAAGGCGAATAGCAGCGACCACCAGTGACCTCGGGCCAGGATCGCGGGAAGGATGCTGAGTGCAACGAGTCCGGTGATGCAGACGAAGATGAAGCCGTCCAGGAGCGAGAGCATTGGGAGTCGATTGCGCGAGATTCGGTAGATCAGAGGGCCCAGAGAGAGCGAGATGAAGCTAGCGAAGAGCAGCTCGATTTCCTCTAGTCTGAATTCCACGAGAGTTCAGCCTTCCCGAGCCGGAAGCCGGCGTTCGTGAGTATGGTAAACTATCGCCCGCATGCAAATCGATCTCCTTGCCTTTCGGAGCTTGGGCAAAGGAGCATTCTGGATCGGTATCTGGTCCGATATCAACGAGTATGACTTCTGGGGGATGGCTGCCCAGGTCAGTTATTATTTCTTGCTGGCCTTCTTTCCTTTTCTCTTGTTTCTGAGCGCGCTGATCGGTTTCATTCCGGTTGATCCCAACCTATGGGGCAAGTTTCTGGGCGAGCTCAACGCCTTCCTGCCGCAGAGCACCTACGAGAACGTGGTGACGGAGATCGTTCTCCCTCTGGCCCGCTCCCAGAACACCGGAATTCTGTCAGTTGGGCTGTTTCTTACCCTCTTGATTGCCTCTCTGGCTTTCAGTGGAACCATCCGACCTCTCAGCCGTGTCTTCGGAGTAGAAGACAGTCGCTCCTACCTGCAAAAATTTTTCCTCTCGGTCGGAGTGACGATACTGGTCTCCCTGTTCATCATCCTATCGGCCTTTCTCCTGGTCTGGGGTGATTGGTTGATTACGCTCATGGTCGAAAGTGCCCCGATAAGAGCACTCTATACGGCGATTCGCTGGATACTTCTTTTCGTGCTCTTGAACATTGGAATACATACTGTCTACTACGCTCTTCCCCAGCCCCAGGTTTACTGGAGGATCTTCTCTCCTGGAAGCGTTGTTGCCACACTGGGGTGGATCTTCGGATCTCTAGGCTTTCGCCTTTATGTGAACAGCTTTGGCATGTATCAGATGTTCTACGGAAGCCTGGGGGCGGTCATCGTTCTGATTGTCTGGTTCTATCTCTCGAGTCTGGCTCTCTTGGTTGGGGGCAGGATCGACTCCAGGATCTACGGACTTCAGAAGCAGGCATGACCACGAGATGAGCTTTACTGCAGTCGATTGGTAATCGTTTCCCTCTACGTTCTGTCCGCCTTCGGCATCGGTTTCATCGTTTGTAAGTACGTCTCCAGCGTCGCCGATTTCCTGGTCGCAGGACGTCAACCCCGAGTGCACCTGGGGATCGCCTCCCCGGTGGGGACGGAACTGGGTCTGGTGACGATGATGTACTTTGCCTAACAGGGCTATCGGCACGGATTCTCGGTTTTCATCGTCGACATTGTTTGGTCGGCGGCTTATGTGGTGGTGGGCCAGACGGGCTTCGTGATCGACCACATCCGTCGCCTGCGCGTCCTCACGGTTACCGAGTTTTTCGAAAGGCGATACAGTCGCGGTGTCCGTGTCCTGGCCGCTTCGCTGCTGCTGATCGCGGGCCTGTTGAACATGGGAGTGTTCCTCAAGCTCGGGGCCGTTTTCCTGGTACACGCCACCAACATTCCGCCTTCCTACCTCAATCTCACCATGACGGTCCTGGTGATCGTGGTCCTGGTGTACACGGTGTTGGGAGGGATGGCTTCGGTTGTAATTACCGACTACATCCAGTTCTTGGTTCTTTCGATCGCACTTCTTCTGGCTACTTTCCTGGTGTTTCGAGAGAACGGCTTCGTGGGGACGTTTGACCGGGTGGCCGAGCATTTTGGTGAGCGCGGCTTCGATCCGTTTTCGAATCCGGACCTGGGTTGGTGGTTTATCGGCTACTGGGCCGTTCTGGCGGTCTGTGGAACCTTTCTGTGGCAGCCGGTAGCACAAAGGGCGTTGGCGGCCCGGAGCCCAGCCGTGAATTGAACCGTCTATACCTACACCGGGCTGGCTTTTCTGGGGCGCGCCTTTTTGCCAATGTCGTGGGGTGTCTGCGCGGCGATCTACTTCGTCGGGAAAGAGGGTCCGGAGTCTCCTTTGACGGCGATGCCCGAGCTCCTGGCTGTCGTCCTTCCCATGGGTGTCATCGGGCTCTTTACAGCCGGAATGTGCCGCCCTGATGTCGACTCATGACTCCTACCTGCTGGCTTGGAGCGGCATCATCGTGCAGGACCTGATTGCTCCCTTGATCGGACGTGAACTGACGGATCGAGCGCGCATCCGTTTGATTCGGATCGGTGTCATGTTGATTGGCTTGCTTCTGCTGGTGTTTGGCGTGTGGTACGAGCTGAAAGATGCCGCCTTTCGATACCTGGTGCAGACCACCACGATCTACTATGCAGGGGCGCTCGCCGTTCTGGTGGGCGGACTGTACTGGAAGCGAGCGACTGCCGCTGGGGCGTACCTCGGTTTTACCCTGGGGGCGGCGTTACCCCTGACCCAGTTCGGTATTGGATGGGCAGGCACCCTCGTAGAGTTCTTCCCATCGATCGGAAAGCGCGGCCTCTATAGCTTTGCACTCGGATTCGTCGGTATCGGGATAGGATCCATGCTTCCCTTTTCCAAGCCGAAACCCCTACACTATCCGGACGAACAGTCGTCCGTCGAGGCCCCTGTGGAATGAGTTGGCAAATTGTCTGGGAGATCGTCCTCTGCGCAGGCATTGGAGTGTTCACTCTGGCGTCTCTGGTCGTTGCCATCAAGGGCTATGGAAATATTCGCAATCTGCTGAATGACCTGGGGAAGGGTGGCAGCGGAGGACGAGCGGGGCAGCGAACGTCGAGCACGGATCAAAGCGGAAGCGATCTCGGTAATTGAGATATTTTGTCGGGTCGATAGGAGGTAAGAGTTTGCGCGATAGCGGGTGAGGAGCGATGATGCGATTGAACGACCGTCTCCAGTGTGCCCCTTTGATTCTCGTCCTTTTAGGCTTGGCGGAGTGCAAGCCTCCCTCAGAGAATCTGTCCCCAGCTTCAGATGCTGTGCAGATTCCAGTTCCGAGTGCGTCCTTCCGGATAACCTTTGGATTGAGGGATCGGGAGCCGCAGGCCTGGAATGGTCGGCTCCTGCTGAAGGAAGGGCAAGTTATCCAAGTGGAACCCGACCTGCTCCGGGAGCACAACTACCAGGCATCAGAGGAACCCAAGTTTCCCAACGACTACGTTCGCGATGGTCTTTCCTGGGTGTGCAGCACTCGGCCCGCCTGGATGCGAGATCCAAGCGACTTCGAGCTCGAACTTCCCAGCCTCCTGCTTCAGGTCTGGCGTAATCCTGGCAACGTTCCTCTCCAGCTGGAGATGGAAAAGGGGGCACTCCAGTTCCGTCCTGGGGATATCAAGCCGTTTCAGCCGGCGCTTTTCCTGGATGGAGCGGTCCGCATCGAAGTCGTTCCCTCCGTTTTCTCGCCGGTCCAGGTGCCGACAGGTCAGCAGGATTATCCCGCGGTGTTGGCGAGGGGAGGCGGAGAGTTGTGGATGGCGTGGCAGGAATACGCTGAGGAAGCCGATTCGGTCTATGCCCGAAGGCGGATAGACGAGCAGTGGGGGGATCCCATCAGACTCGTGGAAGGAGTCGATGTGTTTCGGACAGCTCTGGGAGAGGATGCTTCCGGAAGAGTCTGGGCCATCTGGTCGATGCAAGTTGAAGGTAATTGGGACCTGTACGGGCGGGCCTTCGATGGAAATAGCTGGACATCCCGTGAGAGATTGACCCAGAGCAAAGGGCCGGACATCTATCACCGGGTCGTGCGTGACTCGGCGGATCGGCTGTGGCTGATATGGCAGACGATGTTTGACGGGTTCAGTCAGATTGCAGGCAAACACTTCAACGGCTCGGGGTGGTCGCAGCGGGTTCACATAAGTGACGGTCCCGCAGGAGCAGGGAACAACTGGTGGCCGACCGCGGCAGCTGGAAGGGACGGCTCAGTCGCGGTGGGTTGGGATGGCTATGCGAGCGGCAGCTACGATGTCTACGTCAGGAGGATGGATTCCGGTAAATGGGGTCCAGTGCGGGGGCTGGCTTCTACCCAACGCTTCGAGGCCAACCCGTCCCTGTCTTTCGATCAGAAGAATCGGCTCTGGGTAGCTTGGCAGGAGTCTTCTGTGGAATGGGGAAAAGACACCGGCAAGCTCGCAACGCGCGTGGGGACACAGCTACACGAATCCAGGTGGCTGCAGGTCGTCTGTCTCGACGGAGAGAAAATCCTTCGCCCGGTAGGCTCCTTATCGGAGGTGCTGCCTGGAGACCAGTGGGAACTCCCACATTTCGAGGTCGGTCCCGGAGGTCAGCCTTGGCTCTTCGTTCGGAAGATGACCCTCCGGCAGCCTGATACCCGGGAGGTCAGAGGGAAGTTGGGACCCTCCTATTTTCCCCGCTGGGATATCTATGCGACCCGATATCAGGGCTCTGACTGGACTGAGCCTATGTATCTACCTCGCAGTAGCGGCCGAAACGACATGATGCCGCAGTCCTCACTCGACCCCGAGGGCGGTTTCTGGCTGGCTTGGGCAACCGACAGCCGGAACACGAAATCCTACATGCAGCAGCACAATCAGGTGATGATGGCTAAGTTCGAGGTTGGAGCCGTAGCAGATCAGCTCAAGCTAGAGGCTTACACACCTGAGCCGGTCCCCAGCTTCGATCCGATTCATGAAAACGAGATCGAGCAAACCAGACAGATTCAGTCTTATCGGATTCAAAGTGGGGGCAAGACCTTTTCCATCTATCGAGGGGATCTTCATCGGCACACCGATATCTCAGTGGATGGTGGCGGGGACGGATCCCTGCTCGACGCCTACCGCTACGCTCGGGATGCCGCCCAACTGGATTTTCTGGGAATCACGGATCACACCGACCACGTGGCCGAGTCCTATACTTGGTGGCGCAGCCAGAAGTTTGCCGATCTGCTACAGCAGGATAAGTTTGTTGCCTTCTATAGCTACGAGAGATCTGCCCTGTTCCCCAATGGGCACCGCAACATCATTTTCGTGGAACGGGGACGACCGATACTACCCATTCTAGGACAGGAGAATAAAGGACTGGAGGGGGCAGAAAGGCTCTTCTGGTATCTGCGCCGCTACGATGGGACTTCGATTCCCCACACTTCAGTGGGGGGCGGTGGGACCGATTGGCGGGACAACGATCCACAGGTAGAGCATCTGGTTGAGATCTATCAGGGACTCAGGGACACCTATGAGCATCCGGGAGCCCCCCGTCCCAAGACACTCGAGCCAGCGCCAGAGGGATGGAAGCCGGGCCATGTCTGGAACGCCCTTCGAAAGGGTTACAGGCTAGGCTTCATTGCCTCTTCCGACCATTTTTCGACGCACATGAGCTACGCCTGCCTGCTGGCGGAGAGCCTTACTCGAGAGAGCCTCATGGAGGCGATTCGGGCACGTCGAGCTTACGCGGCGACCGACAACATCATCATGGATGTCCGTTATCTCGGCTCCGATGGGGAGCATCTGATGGGCGAGGAATTCGTGAGCTCGGCTCCCCTGCGTATCAAGGCTACGATCGTGGGCACCGACACGATTGCGAGGATCGACGTTATCAAGGACGAGAAGATCGTTTATCAGGTCTCGCAGCAGCAGGAACGTGTCGATTTTGAATTTCTCGAGGGTGCCGATGTCGGGAGCGAGACCAGTTATTACTATCTACGAGTCCTGCAGGAGAATGGCGAACTGGCCTGGGCTTCCCCAGTCTGGGTTGACTACAGTTCTCGCAATTGATCGGTGGCCGGTGCCAATGGTGCCAGCATGGGTCCAACTGCGGCAATCTCCGGAGTCGCCGCTTCTGCGTACTGTTTGAAGTTTTCACGGAACGATTCCGCCAGCCTGTTTGCCGCCTTGTCATATTGGGTCGGGTCCGTCCAGCCTTCACGGGGGATCAGGATCTCGTCAGGGCACCCCGGGCAAGCCGTCACCACAGACAGTCCGAAGACAGGATCTTGGACGGTCGGGGCGTCGTCCAGCAGATTGGCATGGATGGCATCGATGATAGCCCTCGTGTATTGCAACCGGATCCGTTCCCCGACACCATAGCCCCCGCCTGTCCAACCCGTATTGATGAGCCAGATCCTGGTGCCGTGGGCCCGGATATTTGCCGCCAGCATCTCGGCGTACTTGATGGGATGCCAGACCAGGAAAGCCGCACCGAAGCAGGCAGAGAAGGTCGCCTTGGGTTCGGTAACGCCAACTTCGGTGCCGGAAACTTTGGCCGTGTAGCCACTGATGAAGTGGTACATCGCCTGAGCAGGGCTAAGCTTGCTGACCGGCGGCAGCACCCCGTAAGCGTCGCAGGTCAACAGAATGATGTTCCGGGGATGGTTCCCGATGCAGGGGACTTTGGCGTTGGAAATGTACTCTATGGGATAGGCTGCGCGCGTGTTCTCGGTAAGGGCGTCGCTGGAGTAGTCCACGCTGCGGCTAACTGGATCTTGAACCGTGTTCTCGAGAATGGAACCAAAGCGTATCGCCCGGTAGATTTCGGGCTCTTTCTCCTGCGACAGATCGATGCACTTGGCATAGCATCCTCCCTCGATGTTGAAGATGCCCTTGTCGCTCCAACAATGCTCATCGTCGCCGATGAGTCTCCGCTTGGGATCCGCGGAGAGTGTGGTTTTTCCGGTCCCGGAAAGACCGAAGAAGAGGGACACGTCGCCTTTTTCTCCTTCGTTCGCCGAGCAGTGCATAGAGAGGATGTCCCGCTTGGGCATCAGGTAGTGCATGATGGTGAAGACGCCCTTTTTCATTTCGCCGGCATACTGAGTACCCAGGATGACGACTTCACCGGATTCGAAGTTGAGACTCACGTTCGTGTTAGAGGCAACGTCCTCGAGGCTGGAATCGGCCGGGACGCTTCCGGCGTTGAAGATGACAAAATCGGGCTTGTCGAACATAGCCAGTTCATCACGGCTGGGCCGGATAAGCATGTTATGCATGAACAGCGCGTGATAGGGTCTCGAGCAGATGACCCGCACTTTGAGCCGGTAGGTAAGATCCCACCCGGCGTAGCCGTCCAGTACGTAGATGTGGTTGCAGCCGTTGAGATAGTCGATGGCGCGACGGCGGTTGATGCGGAACGACTCGGGCGAGATCCTCATGTTCACGGAACCCCACCAGATATCGTCCCTGCTCTCTGAGTGCTCTACAATCCTTTTGTCTCGCGGGCTCCGTCCCGTTTTCTCACCGGAGTGGGTGGCGATCGCTCCCGAGGAAGTGATCATCGATTCGTCGCGCAGGACCGCGTGCTCGTAGAGCTCAGCCGGTGCGATGTTCCGATAGACCGAGTCCGCCCGGATTTCGTAGTCGATTAGATTGATTGCTTTGCCCATCCACGAACCTCCATACAGACAATAGTCTGGGAGCCAAGCGAATCCTATCAGCTAGCGACGGCCAATCCTATGGGTATGATGCTGCGACCTTCGACGATCAACCCAAGCTGAAACTTCAAGAATACGTCGCACGTCTCCTGTCCTTCGAAGGTGCACCAACGGGTGAACTACCAGCGTTACGAAGCCAAGTCCGACAGAGCCGCGAACGACTTGAGCCGTTAGCAAAATGAGCCCAGGTTCCGAGGAGAGAGCCGGACAACTCTTCCCCACGCAGTGACGCACAAATCCCCAGTAGCCGGAAGTTTCTTTCTCGAATGGGGCAGCACCGCTGGGGAGCCACTAAGCTGAAGCTTCATTGGGCAGGAGATCATCCAAGGGTCGCCAATGACAGAGCCGTGACTGCGAAGGAGCGGTCCCGGCATACGGATGCCGGAAACAACGAACCAAACGGACGGTGGCTGACTGGACCTCCATTTTCGGCATCTCCCGCAGGAAGGCTCAAGTTGCTCCAACCGATGCCTATAAGCCAGGAGGAGGGAGTTATCATCAGGTGAATTCTGAGCTGTTGAAGAGGCTCGGTGAGTGCCAACAGCTGCCTACTTTTCCTGGAGTCGTCTTTCAGCTACTGGGGCTGTGTCAACAGGAAGACGCCTGCCTGCGGGAAGCTGGCGACCTGATCAGCCGTGATCCGGCTCTGGCGGCCAGGATTCTTCAGGTAGTGAACTCACCCTTCTGCGGACTGCGTCGCGAAGTGACCAGTCTCAGGCAGGCATGTTCGTTGCTAGGGGTCTGGTCGCTTTGCAGTCTCGCCCTGAGCTTTAGTCTTACCTGCAATCTGAGAAGATCCAATTCCGGCCCTTTCGATTACAAAATCTACTGGCAGCGTTCGTTACTGAGTGCAGTTGCCGCTCGAACCACGGCTCGGTGGATGAAGCTTTCCAATAGTGAAACCCTGTTCCTGGTTGCTTTGCTTCAGGATATTGGAATGTTGGCTCTGGACACGCTTTACCCGCACGAATATGGGAAGTTGTTTGTTGAATCTAATCGAGATCACCAGCGGTTGGAAAAGCTGGAAAGACAGCATCTGGACTCGACACACGTAGAGTTGGGCCGATTTCTTGCGGCCAAATGGAACTTTCCCGAGCTGTTCGGCCGTGCCTTTGAATTCAGTCACGAGCAAGACCAAACTATCTTGCAGGGCCTGGAGACGGAGGTCCGGTGTGTGTCGCTCTCGGGCCACATCGCCGATACCTGGTTGAGAGAAGATCACCAGGAAGCGTCCTCCAAAGCCGCCCGAATAGCTGAGGCCTCGTTGGGTATGAAGCCGGAAGTGCTGCAAGGGATCCTGGCCGAGATAGCCGAGGTCTTGCCGGATGTTTCCGTTGCTTTTGAGATCAACATGGGGACACTGGAAACGACGACCTATGTTCTCGAGCAGACCCGCCAGGTTCTGGTGGATCGTCCTGTCGAGTCTGTCCCCGAGTTCATGAAGTCCCCCGACCTTATCGAATCCGAGAACCGGGCGCTCAGAGAGCAGATCCACACGGACCCTCTTACCGGTCTCTATTATCGGCGATATCTGGACGTGGCGCTTCCCCGCGAGCTGCAGAAGGCCTCACAGAAAAACCAGCCGCTGAGCCTGGTTTTTCTCGATATCGACAGCTTCAAAGCTATCAACGACACCTACGGGAACGCCACCGGAGATCTGGTGGTCAGCGGCGTGGCCAGGGTAGTCCAGGAGGGACTCCGGCATACCGATTTTTCCATCCGCTACGGCGGAGAGAAATTTATCGCGCTCCTGCCTGTCACCGAAGCCAACGGGGCAGAGGCGATCAGTGGACGGATCGTGAATCTGGTACCCTCTCAATCCTTTTCCGGACCGGCAGAAATTCCGGTTGTGGTTACAATTTCAGCGGGCCACGCCACCTGTCTCGAGGCAGATGAGTGCACTCCGGAGTCACTTTTTCGAGTCGCGGATGAGTTCCTCTACGTGGCGAAGGAGAGGGGTGGGAACCAAGTCTTCCAGGTGATCCAGGGAAACCTGATTGGTTCCAGCCCCAGTGTGCGTTCTGGGAGAATCCACTGAATCGGGTCGTTCGAAGATGGTATGAAGATGAGATGCCAAAATGCCAAGGTATTTTGCGCAGACCCTCAGCTATAGTACTCTGAAACTGAGGAACGGATGCCAAAGCGACTCGTGATTCGCGGCCCCCGCCAGGCCGAGTTTGAAGAAGTGCCCGTGCCGGAGTGCACCTCTGATGGAATTCTGGTACGCGCCCGGACTACCGCTATTAGCACGGGAACCGAGTTGAGGGTCTACCGCGGAATTCCGGTGGATCCCGAGGGACGATTCATTTTTCCCAACCAGCGCCTTGAGTTCCCAATCGAGAATGGCTACTCCATGGTTGGTGATGTGATCCAGGTCGGATCGCGCGTCAGCGATCTGGCAAGAGGCGATCGTGTTTTCGTGCCCGAACCTCATAAGCAGGTGGCAGCCTGTCCGGCCATCCAGGCGACACGGCTTCCCGAGGGCCTTCCGGATGAGGTAGGACCGTTCCTCCACATCCTGGAGGTGGCTCATATTGCACTACGTCGTGGGCAACCCTCGCCCGGCGAGAATGTGGCCATCTTTGGTGCCGGGCTGATTGGATTATCCGCCCTGGCATACGCCAAGGCCTTTGGACTGAGAACGGCGGTGGTGGACCTCGACCCGAGTCGGTTGGCAGTTGCGGCGTCCATGGGAGCCGATTGGACGGGCAGTCCGAAGGATGTCGGTTTTGAGGAGCAGGCAGTAGACTTCTTCGACGGCGACGGAGCCGATCTGGTATTAGAGGCTGCCTCGACCTGGGCTGCAATCGAGGCCGGTCTTCGCATCGCACGACCCGAGGCAAGGGTGGTTGTGGTCGCTCGGCATACCGACCAGCCGGCCTTCAGCGCAGTCGGCTATCCCTACTTGGCCAAGAATCTATCCATTCGCACCTCGTACGGGCATCTGGCCCCGGGGACACGCTGGGACCGGAGACGGTCGCAGGCTCTGACACTCGATCTACTGGTTCGGGGACGCCTGAACGTTGGCCCCATCATCACTCATCGGTTCGACTGGCAAGAGCTTCCAGACGTCTATCGAAGAATGGATGCCTCAGCGCCGGAGATGATTGGTGTCGCCATCGACTGGTCCGGAAATAGTGCGCAGTGAGCAGTAGTGGAGTGAGCAGTGGCCTGTACCGGAAACAGCTGCAGCCAACAGTCGGGAGCGACTCGACTTTGTTTACATTATGAGTCCACGTTCCGAGGAGCGACCGGTCACAGCACAATCTCCCCCAGTATTCAGTCAAGGTTTCTCCCTGAACGATTGAGTGCGGCTGGTGGCTAGTCAGAGGTTTCGAAGATCAGGAACTTCTGTCTGGGGAGGAAGTCGAACTCCCTTTTCAGGTGGTCGCCTGCTTCCGTCATCCCTAGCAGAATCTGATCCCTTGCGACCCAATGTCCCAGCAGCTGCAAAATCCAGTGCAAATTGTCAAAGTCGACGATTGCCACGCTCCCGCCGGGCCTCAGATGACGGCGAGCCCTGGAAAAATACTGTGCTCGGTTCTGGATGTGGTGGTAGGTATTAGAGCTGAAGATCAAGTCAATGCCCGCTTCAGGAAGTAGCGGATCCTCCGGTTTTGCGGTAATTACCTGCACATTGTCGAGACCCCGAACCAGGGCCTCCTGCCTGACGTAATCATTCAGTCCCTCATCTAGATCGACTGCGAAGACGCGTACCTCCGGGACTAACCGATTTTTCCAGGCGGAAAGTGAAGTAGCCGCCTCCGGAGCCAATATCGGCGATCTGGCCTCCCTTCTGAATGCCGAGAGACTCCACAACTTGTTGAGGATGCTGCCATTCATCTCGATTCCAGCCTTCATAGTCCAGAACCTTTAACGTGGTACAGGCCGCTCCTCCGCTCAGCAGTAGAACAACCAGGTAAAACGGCCAGAGAGCTTTCATTTTGTTCATTGCTTCTCCTCTATCTCCGAGGGCCTTGACCTGAGCCCTTTGGACAACTAGCGTTAGAAATATGGTAAAGGAAAAGGCGTCCAGGAGACCAGATCGGAGAACCTTTCTTCTGGCACCGCTGGTTGCGCCGCTTGTCGGCATGAGTAGAAATTCTCTTTTCGGTGGGCCCGCAGCTGCACAGGAAGAGCCCCGGATCCCCGAGGATACGCAACCCGTCTATCCCGAATATCTCGCTCCCGAGAAGACCCGAGAAAAGCTGCTCGAACTCCTAGGAGTCGAGCTTCCCCCTGAAAGGGTCGAATTTGAAGCGGGACCCCGCGAAACCACCAGCGATGGCCTGCAGATCACTCGGCTGCGGTATCGGAACTCGCTGGGGGAGGAGGTCCCAGGTGCCTTGCTGCTTCCAATCGATGCCCCAGTGCGGTCGCTGCCTGGAATTGTTTGCATGTCGGGAACCAGAGGGGACACGGAGAGGCTGATTGAGCCAGGTTTCAAACGGGATCAACCTGGTCAGGGCCCGCTGAGAGGTTGGGCCAGGGAGTTGGCGCGCCGAGGTTTCGCCACACTCTCAATCACCCTACGGGGAACCGCTGCTCGGCGTACCAGTGTGAGCCATTGGGAGAGACATATTCGATTCCTGATTCCCTATGGTCGCACGATTATGGGCGTCATGGTCGATGAGGCCCTCAGTGCGGCCAGGATTCTGGCCGCAAACCCCGCGGTGGAGGCGAATCGAATCGGCCTGACCGGTATGTCCCTGGGAGGCAATATCAGCTGGTACGGGATGGCCTGCGATCCAGCGATTCGGGCTGCGGTTCCAGTGGCGGGGTCAGTCGCAAGTCTGGCCGCCCTCATCCATGAGGGTGACACCAACCGACACAGCTCCTATATCTATATCCCACACCTGCTCCGTTACTTCGACCACCCCCAGATTGTTGCGCGTTGTATTTGTCCGCGGCCGTTCATGATCATCGCTCCCACCCGTGACGAGGATATGCCCCGTCGCGGTGTCGATGAAATGGTTCAGGTAGTGCGTGCGGCTTATGATGCCGCGGGTCACCCGGGGCGTTTCAAGGTGTATCAGCCCGATTCCAAGCACGTTTACAAGCGACAGTACTTCGAATGGATGACGGACTGGTTCAAGAAATATTGCTGAGGGGGCCGGCCTCTGCCCAGGCACGCCCTTAGTGTACTGAGCCCTGGAAGTCCCGGGGATGTCCCCATCGATCCGGAGAAGAGAACATGCAGATTACCGAGGTCGAGTCCTTCGTTGTAGATGCTGGCTGGAGGCCTTGGGTCTTCGTAAAAGTCCAGACCAACACGGGTTTGGTGGGATACGGAGAATGCAGCGACGGCAAGAATCCCTGGGCTGTGGCAGGTGTGATCCAGGACCTCAAACCACTGCTTCTAGGGCAGGACCCGCGGCCCTACGAGATGCGCTTCTGGGAAATGATCCTGGGTTCACGGCAGAGTCCGGGTGGGATCGCTGCCAAAGGTATTGCTGGGATGGAGTTGGCACTATTGGACGTCAAGGCCAAGGCTCTGGGGATATCCGTGGTGGAGCTCTTCGGGGGACCGACGCGCGAGAAGGTTCGCCTCTACTGGTCCCACTGCGGTACCTCACGGGCCGAGCACAACCAGTATCTGCAGGCACCGCCCCTCCGCAGTATGGAAGACATCTCGCTCCTGGGCAGGGAGGTCGTGGAGCGCGGCTTCACGGCGCTCAAGACCAACATCGTGTTCCCAGGAGAGCCGTCTTCCGTCTATATGCCGGGGTTCGGCACCGGTCCAGGTGTCACCGACCAGGTTGTCACTCCCGATCTCCTGGAGCATATCGAGACCCTGATCTCGACCTTCCGGGAAGCCGTGGGACCTGGGGTCGATATCAATCTCGATCTGAATTTCAACTTCAAACCCGAATCCTGTAAGAGGATTTCCAAACTGCTGGAGCCCTACGATCTGCTCTGGCTCGAGATCGATATGTTCGATCACAAGGCGATACTGGAGATAAAGGAGTCCACCTCAACCCGCATTTGTACGGGAGAGAATCTCTACTACATGCGTGATTTCATTCCCTATTTCGAGAGTAGAGCGGCCGATGTGTTCATGGTTGATGTTCCTTGGAACGGCTTTTCCCAATCGAAGAAGGTGGGGGACCTGGCAAGTGTATACGAGCTGAACATAGCGCCCCACAACTACTACAGTCACCTGGCCTCTTTCGTGAGCGCAAGCCTCTGCGGCGTATTGCCGAATGTTCGCATCATGGAAATTGACGTAGACGATGTTCCTTGGAAAGACGACCTTGTCACCGCGCTACCTCAGATTGAGGATGGACACATGAGAATACCCGATGGACTCGGATGGGGTACCGACCTCGATGAAGATGAGCTCAGAAAACACCCTTGGGGAAGCAAACGATCGGCCTGGTAGAGTGGCTGGTTCGTCAGCGGGCCCTGTCCTCACCCATTAGATGGTCCCAGTGCCGTCGGGCCTGGGTCAGGATCTGAGGCAGGTCTTCACTCAGCACATAGCCCTCAGCTGCCAGTCCTAGAGCGGCGTTGGTCACCAGGCCGACATACTCGGCGCGGCTCTGGTAGCGTGACGCGATTGAAGCACGCGGATCCCCTAGCCGCTTCCGCTCCTGCTCGGTCCGCGGAAAGGGTATGTAGCAGCCTTGAAAGCTCGACAGTCTGTTCGTTGGTCCAGAGGAGTCGTTGAAGAGATTCCATCCCGTGTACGTCGCCAACGGCACTGCCAAGTCCGGGAGGCGGATCCCGTCGATTTCGTTTCCGTCTTCGTCGACTGCCGGGACCAGAATTGGGAAGGCCCCTCCGACCTGGGGCGGTTGCAGCGTCACGATCCCCTCGCCTCGAAACCTCGGGCCGAAGTCGATCCGGTAGGCCTTGTGGATACGTTCGGGGAAGCTGATGCCCGGTAGTTGGGGGAAGGTCAAGTTCTCAAACCGGAGCAGCGTCTTTCGATCCAGGCGGGGATAGCGGCTGGCAGGCGGTGCTGTGTCTGACACGACCCAGTTGTCCAGAGCCCTCAAGAGCGCTCTCATCGACCAACGGAAATCCATTGGATTGCTGGGCTCTTGCCCCCTAGAGATAGCGGGTGGAAATGGTCCTGGGCCGTGTTGGCTTCCTGCAAAGTGATACATGCGGACGTTGTCCAGCATGGGTACGTCGCGCTGCCCGTCGATGGTCGTATGGGTTAGTGAGGCAGCTCGACCGAAGTACTCATAGGAAGAATTTGTGTAGAAGATTTTGGGTCGGAATCGAGCTTCGGGAGAATGTGTGAGCAATCCATCCGTGATCCCGGTTTCGGGATCGGTCTGCTCCACATCGGTGAAGGGGAAGATGTCGGTGGGGTAGAAGAAGTTTGCGTAGGGTTGAGCATCCCTCGAAGGCTGTGCAAAACGATGATTGAAGCTACCTCGACCAGCACCCGCCACGTGGGGGATGATGCCGTCGAAGGCGGGTCTCCCCTCCTCATCCTGGTTGAGACCGTGGTAGAGGAACGTTCTCAGAAAGCGTCCGCTCTGGGAGCTGCCAAACCCGAATGCCCGAGCGATAGTCCCTCGGAACATGGATAAGGCCTCGGAGCTACGGTTCTTCAAGTGGGAAATCATATCTCTGACAGCAACCATCCCCAGCCCGACGACTGGGGGATTCTCGGAGACGTAGACGACTTCGTAGATCTTGCCCGGCTCGAATCCACCCTGGAGAGAAACGTAGGCAACATCGGGCCTCAGCTGGCCATTTCGGAAGCGTGCGAACTTCCATTGTGAGCGCGGTATCTCGTGGCGTGCGGCCTCCACGTCGTCCCTGACAGTCAGCACGTTCTCCGAAGCCGCAGGATCGGCTGTGGGGTAGGGGATGTGGTTTCGATCGGAGAGGATATGATCCCGGGCTGTTTTCTTCACGACGAAATCACATCGCACCAGACCTCGAATCGGTCGATTCCCATGGCGAGCGACTGGGGGATAGAGTCGAAGCCTACCCTTGATCGGTGGGGTGTCGAACTGCCAGCCCAGCCAGAGCACGGTGTATCCATGACGCATCAGGAATCCGTCTCCGAGCTCCGCTGCATTCTCAAAGTTAGAGCTCCTGCTGGCCCGATTGAAGTAGAGCAACAGAGCCTTTCCGCCGCGATTCGAGACTTCGAAGAACACAGCCCGGTTACCTCGCCGAATCTGTTTCGGCTTCAGTAGGAAAAAATCAGCCGAGAACTCGACCTCACCGTCCGGATTCGTGGGGGCGTTATCGATATCCGTGATGCGTCGATTAGCTGGATGGGCCGGATCGATTGCATAGAGGATTCTGCCGCTGATCTTCTCATAGGGACCCGCTAGCCCGAACGACTTCCCGCCGATCAGATCCTCACGAGAACTGATCTCGAAACCGGTGACCCGGGCGAAGAGAGGGGAAGAGATCAAGAAGAACACCAGCCAGGAAGAAACGGATCGTAACCACATCTGCTAATTAGAGCGCCGGAATGATGGGAGAATCAAGTGGTGGCGTGAGCAGTGGTGGAGTAGTGTAGTGGTGCAGTAGTGTAGTGAGCAATGATCAGTCGATCGGTGCCCAGACAACAGCTACGGCTTGCAACTAATTCCTACGGATCACTCCACTACTCCACCACTCCACTACTGCTCACTCCACTACTGCACCACTACACCAAGGAGTATCAGTCCGTGATTCGCATCCCTATCCCTGCCGTGCTCTTGGTGCTTTTCTTCTCGGCCATCCTCTTGCGTGGCGAGCAGAAATTCTCACATCCCGTTCATTTGAAAAGGGGAGACCTTGAATGTAACGACTGCCATGGATCTGTTTCCGATAGCAAGGTTTCAGGCGACGATAACTTCCCCCAGGTCGAGACCTGTGTTCAGTGTCATGATGGCACCCGAGCGGTGGCGCTCGACCCCGCTGAATTCCGCTGGAAGCCGGTCGAAAGGACCTTCCGCTTCGACCACCAGTTCCACCTAAGGCTGGGAAATCTGGCACCCCTGCTGGCAAGCGCTATTGATTCGGGGAGGTACCTGGGACGGGTGGGCGGTATCCGAAAACATTTGGCGACGGAGAACCAGTGTGAAGCGTGCCATAGGGGCTTGGCCGAGAGAGACGACCACGGCATGCCCCAGATGTCCGACTGTCTCGTCTGCCATTCAGAGATCGACAACCCGTTCAGCTGTGAGACCTGCCATTTAGAGGGCATTCAGCTTCGCCCTGAGAATCACACCATGGAATTCTTCGACGGCCACGCCTCGAAGGAGTTCGAGTACGATAAGACGACCTGTCTTCCCTGCCACGGGACCAATTTTTCTTGTCGAGGGTGCCACTAGTCTTAAATATGTTTCACTTTATGTGATTGCTGTCACAAGAAGTGGCAAAGAAGGACGCTAGTATCCCGAAGTGCGGCCGGTTCGAAAGCGCTCTTCCACGGAAGGGCGCAGCGAGAGTTGAGTATGCTAAAAGATTGCGAAAAAGCACAGCGTTCCTCCCAATACTCCCTTCCAAGAGATCCAGTGTGTAGCGCTGTGCTTGACCAGAATTCGAATCTGAACGACTGCTTGCCCTCGACCGAATCGGTCGCGCGACCCTTGCCTTCCTGATTGCGAAGCGGCAGAAGAAGAAGTAGGCGGATTCTCAGAGGCGGAAGCTGAGCGTCTCAGGCGTTGGGCCTGTCAGTCTTCCAGGTTGGTGGGAGTGGACTCTTCCTTGAATCGGTCCAAGGCGTCGTCCTCGCTCTCGTAGACATCCAGAAGAGGTAAAAGCTGGCTGAGCGAGAGCACGTGCTTTACCCTGTCACCCACCCGCAGAAGTTTCACCGAACAGTTGAATCGTTTAGCCAGCTTGATGCCGGCTACCAACTCACCGATCCCGGCGCTGTCGATCCAGGAAACTCCTGAAAGATTTATGAGTACCTTTTGCCAGCCTTCAGCGAGAAGCTCATTCATGATGTCTCTGAGCAGCTGCTCCCCGACTCCCACGACCAAGCGACCCTCGAGGTCGACAATGACAACATCACCAGATTTTCGAACATCGACATGCATCGCTGTCTCTCCTACGAAAACAAAACTGCGAGCCAGGGCGTCTCACTAGACAGGCTAGTCGGGTACGAGCCGGGAAAAGTATAGCACGGCAATAACCTGACGTCCCGCCAACTCCAGGGGTGTCGAAGTTCTGACCGAAAATCGGGAGGCTAACGGCAATCGAGACTCTTAGGCGGAGTACGCGAGCAGGCCATGCCCCCGGTCCTGGTAGAGGCCAACAAGGCACAGGCAACGTCGGTAGCGGTACGTTGGGCCTCTTCTCGTGTGGCTCCAGAGGCGGTGCGGCAAAGAGTATTACCCTTGAATTCGATGCACACGTCACAGCTGAAAACGTCCAGACTCATCGTCGAATAGAGAAGATACCCCACGAAGGCTAATGTTCCCACAATAGCTAAGACCTTGTTCTGCGTTGCCATAGTTCTCTATTGTACCAATCACCGGAACAGGTATTGGAGCCTTTTCCGGTTACGGCAGAAGTCCACCAGCTTCCGGGATTGACATCAGGGGGGCTAAGTGATCCAATTTCGATTCGAAATCCAACAACTTTTTGAGGTGGACTGAATGCAAGTAGGCTATGGCGAGTATAGGTACGAGGCAGTATCGGACTGGGCGAAATTACCTTCTGGCTGGACCTTCGGCTGGATTCCAGGTGTGGCGGTGGACAGCCAGGATCGCGTTTACGTGTACAGCAGAAGTGAGCATCCAATGGTGGTTTTTGATCCGGATGGGAACTTCTTGACGTCGTGGGGTGACGATGTCCTGGTGAGCGCCCACGGAATCTTCATCGACAGTGCCGACAATATCTACTGTACAGAGTGGAGTTCTCATTGCGTTCACAAGTTCAACTCTGAGGGACAGCTCCAATGGACTTTGGGAACCCCCGGTGTTCCCAGACCACCAGGGCTTCCCTTCAATCTCCCGACCGACCTGGCAATAGCCCCTGATGGCTGTTTCTTCGTCAGCGACGGATACGTGAACTCGAAAGTGCACAAATACTCCGCAGAGGGAGTCCTACTCTTCAGCTGGGGCGAACCCGGGACTGGTCCTGGACAGTTCAACCTCGTCCACAGCGTTTGGGTCGATTCCGACTATCAGGTCTACATCTGTGACCGCGCGAACAACCGAATCCAGATTTTCGACGGAGACGGCCGATTCTTGCGGGAGTGGACCGGATTCCTTCAACCTGACAAGTTGTGGTTCGATGAAAGCGAAACCATCTTCATGGCAGAGATTCGTCATCGGGTGACGATTCTCGATCGTCAGGGAGAAATTCTGTCGCAGTGGGGTGAGGCGGGTGACCAGCCCCATCAATTTCGCACCTACCCTCATGGCATTTGGGGGGACAGCAAAGGAGACCTCTACGTCAGCGAGGTGGCCTCAGACGCGCAGCTGAAGAAGTTTGTTCGGCAGCGTTAGGATGGATGTCTAGTGCTTTCAGGTCACCGAGGAGACTGAGCTGTGATGGGCTCAGCTGGAGGTAAGACCATGTATCGAAGATCCCATTTAACCGTAGTTCAGATTGTTGTCCTCTGTCTGTTTCTGGCCTCAGTGCAGTATTGCCGGGACCACGAGCAGGAGATGGCCGACAAAGACTTCGAAGCGGCGCTTAAGGAAGACACCTCGGCAGCAAATGCCTTGACGTCCGAGGAGCGAGCTGAAGGGTGGGAATTGCTCTTCGATGGTACCAGTCTCGACCATTGGCGTGGCTTCAAACAGCAAGGTATTCCCATAGGCTGGGTGATCAGGGGCGGCGCCATTCATTTTTCGGGAGGGGAACAGGGCGGAGACATCATCAGCAGGGAGCAGTACCAGGACTTTGAGCTGAAGGTGGAGTGGCGGGTCTCTGAGGGTGGCAATAGCGGAATCTTTTTTCATGTGAGTGAGGACTTCGATCGCGCCTGGGAATCCGGGCCGGAAATGCAGGTGTTGGACAATGACCGTCACCGAGATGGCTCCAAGCCGGAGACTCGAGCGGGCACGAACTACGCGCTCCATCCAGCTTCCCAGGAGGTGGTTAAACCAGCAGGAGAGTGGAATCAGTTCGGACTCATAGTCAACGGAGCTCACGTCGAGCACTGGGTGAATGGCAAGGAAATCGTGGGATACGAATTGTGGAGCGAGGACTGGAAGGAAAGGGTGGCCAAGAGCAAGTTCGCCGCGATGCCGGCCTACGGCCAGAGCAAGACCGGCCACATTGCACTACAGGATCATGGAGATCCCGTCTGGTTCCGGGCAATCAAGATCCGCCGTCTCAACTCGGAATGAAGTCTCCTCGGTGGAAGCTAGCCTAAAACTTGAACGATTCGTCGGAACGTCGGCACGTCTGGACGTCGCACGTCTCTTCTCCCGGGAAAGTGCGGCGAACGGTTCCGACGGAAGCTTCGAATGGCGAGGTGATCATGAAGAATCGCCAGATGTCAGAGCCGTGCCCTTCAGGGTTCGGCCCCTGATCGGGGGCCGAACCTGGCAGCTCCGCCTTGGAAGTTTCCTCCTGAATGATCCAGCTGGGGCGGGACTAAGCTGAAACTTCATTTGGTAGGAGATCATCCAAGAGTCGCCAATGACAGAGCCGTGACTGCGAAGGAGCGGTCCCGGTATACCGGTGCCGGAAACAACCGACCAAACAGACGGTGACCGATCACATCCCCTTTTGCGGCATGTCCCGATCGGTGATCGGGACCGCTCCTTTGCAGTCACGGCTCCGTCATTGGCGGTAGCGACAATCACGGCAGACGTAACCGAAGTTTCGTTCTCGAATGGGGCAGCACCGCTGGGGCGGGACTGCCCTGAAACTTGAGCAGTGAGCAGCGCCGCAAACCGGTGAACTAGCAGTATTACGAAACCAAGTCCAACAGAGCCGCGAACGACTTGAGCCGCTGGCAATTTGAAGCCAGCTTTCGTGGAAAGAGCCGGACGACAGCAAAATCTCTTCCGCTCTACCGGCTGACATTTCCGCCTTCCAGTTTCCCTTCGCCACACTGAACTCAGCGAATCGCCTCCGACTTTCTCAGGTGATTGCTGCGATCAAGACACCAGTTCGACGGGGATCCTCCGCGCCGTTCTGAACAAATGGGCGTCTCTGGACTTCCAGGCTTCGTAGACAAGATCCCAGCATGGTCTGCAGTCATCCAGAGGTGGACCAGGAAGGTCAGTTCGTCGTCCAGACTCAACTCACCTTCCATGAAGAGTTGGAGAAATTCTCGGTCGCAGTGGCGCTCTCGGGCTTTCGTTTGTTCTATCATCGCTTCTGCTGTATCGACTAACGCGCTTCTCCACTGTGTGCGGTCGATCACGGAATCCCAGGGTTCATCGGGCTGGGCGCGCCCCACAACTCGTAATCACCAGCCTCTTCCTTTTCACCTGTAACCGCCAATTTAGAGTGGTAAGATGCTCCGTCTGGGATCTGCGGTCTTTTCTAAGGGTCTGCGCAAGAATAACTTGGTAGAATTGGCGCTCAGATTTGCGCCAGATTTGGCCGCAAACGATTGAGCGAAACCACAGGCGTAGCCGGGTCTACGTTGAGGATTTCGCGATTGAGGAGCGGCCGAAGATGGTGGGAAGATGAGATGCCAAAATACCAAGTTATTTTTGCGCAGACCCTAAACAGGCGTTAGGAGTTTCAACCATGACCGAAGGCAGCCACAAAGCCGGAAAAGCTTCAGGTGTAGACGATTCTGCAAACGCATCTTCAGGCCTTTCAGAGCCCGAGGCTGGCCAGACCGGACAGTTTGAGGCCCCTTACCCTGGCTCCAGGGAGATGCCTCGCTGGGAGACGGGAGAACTGATTGATGCTCCTCGGTTCACTTGGAGAAATTGGTTCGCGCTATTGGGCCCTGGATTGGTTTTGGGTGGTGGAGCCATCGGAGGTGGAGAGTGGCTGATGGGACCAGCCGTGACCGCCAAGTACGGTGGCACTCTGATGTGGCTGGCCACTCTCAGTATCGTCGGTCAGGTCTTCTATAACATCGAGATCAGCCGCTATACGCTCTACACCGGAGAGCCGATTTTCACCGGCAAGTTCCGTATTCTTCCCGGCCCCAAGTTCTGGGTTTGCGCCTATCTACTCCTGGATTTCGGAGCGGTATTCCCCTACCTGGCGGCCAATGCGGCCACACCACTCGCATCTGTCCTGCTGGGCGGCGTGATCCCCGACCCAATGAACAACGACATGCACTGGTGGCTGATGCGGCTCCTCGCCTACCTGATCTTTCTGCTAGCGATGGTGCCCATGGTCGTGGGGGGGAAAATCTACAACTCTCTGAAAGTGCTCATGAGTTTCAAGATCGTCGTGGTCCTTGGATTTCTCTCGGTTGTTGCGATTTTCCACTCCAGTGCTTCAACCTGGTACGAGATCTTCGGAGGGTTCCTTTGCTTCGGGTCACTCCCTACGGGTCCTAGCGAAACCACAAACCTGTTTGTGTCCGTCTTCAACGGACAAGGTGTTCCTGAGATCGACTTCAGCACCATTGCGCTGCTGGCCGCCTTCGCCGCAATTGCGGGCAGTGGTGGCCTTTCCAATGCTCCCATCAGCAACTACACCCGAGATCAGGGGTGGGGGATGGGGCACCATGTCGGCGCCATTCCAAGTGTGGTCGGCGGGCGTAACATCTCCCTCTCCCATGTGGGGAAGGTGTTCGAGGTAACCGCAGAGTCTCTTCCCCGGTGGCGCAGGTGGTACCGGCATGTGGTGCGGGATCAGGTAGCGGTCTGGATGCCAGCTTGCTTCCTGGGGGTTGCGCTGCCGAGCATGCTCTCGGTTGAGTTCCTGCCTCGTGGAACCGAGGCGAGTAGCTGGGTGGCGGCCGGCATGACCGCGGAGGGTGTGAGGCAGCATGTCGGAGCTGCCTGGGGATCCTCTTCGGGTCACATTTTCTGGTACATGACGATGCTCTGTGGCTTCCTGGTCCTGGCCCCGTCGATGGCAACCAGTGCAGATGGAGTTGTTCGACGTTGGGTCGACGTCTTCTGGACATCGAGTGCTCGTCTCAGAAAGCTGGATCCCGGCAAGATTCGCGGGGTCTACTTCGGTGTGCTCATCTGCTACGCGGTCTTCGGCATGATCGTTCTCTCTATCGCTCCTCCCCTGGACCTGTTGAAGATTGCAGCCAACATCTTCAACTACGCTCTTGGTGTCAGTTGTCTTCATACGCTCGTGGTCAACGTGACGCTGCTCCCGCCTGGCTTGAAGCCAGGCTGGTTCATGCGGATAGGCCTCTTTTGTGGTGGACTCTTCTTCCTCCTGTTGGCGGTCATCACCACACTGAATCTGGTCGGGTTGCTCTCCTGAAAAGGAGCCTGAGATCTGGCTTTCTGAAAACTTGGCCCAAGGTTTTGGCATTGAACAAACGGCACGCACGGGGAACAAGGAAGCCCAACCGCCGAGAGTTCGGGGCTGCGATCGCAACGGGATTTTTCGCTGAGTCGATCGGTAGGACTGGAATCAGCGCCGCAAGTCCGGGTTCCAGGATGAATCTTTGCGTTTTCTCGAAGCACCTGCAGTGGCTCGACTATGAAGAGATGGCAGCAACGGCAGTCGAGCTAGGCTTCGACGGAGTCGATCTGACCGTGCGACCCGGAGGGCATGTCGAGCCAGACCGGGTCAAAAGGGACCTTCCCCGGGCGATCAAGGCAATTCGAGCTGCCGGTCTGGAGATCCCGATGATCACCACGGCGATTACGGATGCGACAAGTCCTGCGTCTGTTGCCGTTCTGGAAGCCGCTGCTCAACAGGGGATCGGTCACTATCGAATGGGGTATTTTCGGTACGAGCCGGCGCAGAGTATTTCCGAAACCCTGGACCTGGCAAGGAAGAAGTTGGAGAAACTGGAGGTGCTCAACCGACGCCTCGGTATATGCGGTGACTACCAGAACCATGCCGGCAGCCGCTATGTTGGAGCCTCGGTGTGGGATCTGCGGGAGCTTCTTGGTGGTCTGGATCCGCGCTGGCTGGGATGCCAATTCGATATTCGACATGCGACTGTCGAGGGTGGGCTGAGCTGGTCCACGGATTTTAAGGCCGTCACGGCCCGAACGCATACTCTGGTGCTGAAAGATTTCAGGTGGCAGCTGGTTGGGGAAGACTGGAGTGTTGAGAATTGCCCTATCGGGTCGGGGATGGTTCGCTTCAAAGAGTTTTTCGAGCTTTTGAAGGCGTCAGGGTTTTTGGGACCGGTTTCCCTTCACTTCGAGTATGCTCTGGGCGGCGCAGATCATGGTGCTCGCCAGCTTGAGTCTGATGCGGAAACAGTGCTCAGGGCGATGCGCGGAGATGTTGCTGCCGTGAGGCAGCTTCTCACACCAGACTCATCCCCTTTGCGAAACCCATTCGACTGAAGTACGTGAAATAGGAGTGACGGCCGGGAAAAATATTCCTTTTGGGCTAGCAGTCACTGCTCCTGAAGGTGTGAAGGAATGAAGAAATGAGTATCGATATCGAAGCAGTTCACAGAAAGATCGAACAGGAAAGTGTGTTCGTTGCAACCCTGACTGCAGAAGTTGGAAAGGTCATCGTCGGTCAAGACTACATGGTGCAGCGGCTGCTCATTGGACTCTTGTCGAATGGACATGTTCTTCTGGAGGGAGTTCCGGGGCTGGCCAAGACGCTCACCGTGCGCACTCTCTCCGAGGCCATCCAGACCCGGTTTCAGCGTATCCAGTTTACCCCTGATCTGCTTCCAGCCGACCTACTGGGGACCCTGATCTACGATCAGAAGGAGGGGACCTTCAAGACCAAGAAGGGTCCGATTTTTTCCAACCTGATCCTGGCAGACGAGATCAATCGAGCTCCTGCCAAGGTGCAGTCTGCACTCCTGGAAGCAATGCAGGAGCGGACCGTTACCCTTGGTGAGACCACCTTCCCTCTAGACGATCCTTTTCTGGTTCTGGCCACCCAGAATCCCATTGAGCAAGAGGGTACCTACCCCCTACCCGAGGCCCAGATCGACCGTTTCATGCTCAAGCTCGTGGTGGGATATCCGTCCCAGGAGGAAGAGTTGGAGATCGTGCGTCGGATGACGGGAGGAGCGACACCTGAGCCCGACGCCGTGGTCAAGCCGGAGGACATCATCAGGGCAAGGAGTACGGTTGAGGAAGTCTACATCGATCCCAAGGTGCAGCAATACATCATCGATATCGTTTTCGCCACGCGACAACCCAAAGACTACGGCTTGGCGGAGCTAGAAGACCTGGTCTCCTATGGCGCATCCCCGCGCGCCTCCATCTTTCTGGCTAAGGCGTCCAAGGCACACGCTTTCTTGAAACGCCGCGGCTATGTGACGCCAGAGGACGTACGAGCCATCGGTCTGGACATCTTGCGACACCGAGTCATCATAACCTACGAAGCCGAGGCGGAAGAAGTGACGTCCGAGGAGGTAGTGCAGAAGGTATTGGACACGGTCGAAGTGCCGTAGTAATCGAGTAGTGGAGTAGTGAGCAGTGAGCAGTGAGCAGTGAGCAGTAAGCAGTACGCAGTAAGCAGTGATCAGGTCTGTCGGTGCTCAGATAACAGCCACAGCTTGCAACCCACTGCTCACTTCACTACTCCTCACTGCTCACTGAAGCCCATGATACCCACAGAGATCCTTAAGAAAGTACGTCGCCTTGAGATCACGACCCGGGGGCTGGTTAATGAGGTCTTCTCGGGTGAGTACCACTCTGTCTTCAAGGGTCGCGGAATGAACTTTTCGGAAGTGCGGGAGTATCAGTTTGGTGATGACGTCAGGAGTATCGACTGGAATGTCACAGCCCGGATGGGGCATCCCTTCGTCAAGGTGTTCGAGGAGGAAAGAGAGCTCACGGTAATGTTGCTCGTCGACGCCAGCTCCTCCGGGGAGTTTGGTTCGGGCGAGAGAATGAAGGGCGAAATTGCAGTCGAGATCTGTGCCCTCCTGGGATTTTCAGCCATTAAGAACAATGACAAGGTCGGGCTTATCATCTTCACCGATCAAGTTGAGAAGTTCGTGCCTCCCCGCAAGGGACGGGCTCACGTTCTTCGGGTCCTTAGAGAGCTCTTGTACTTCCAGCCAGGACACAAATCGACCGACATCGGAATGGCGCTGGAATACTTGACCCACGTGATTAGACGAAGAAGCGTGGTTTTTCTTGTCTCTGACTTCTTGTCCAAGAGTTTCGAACGGGCACTTCGAGTCGCCAGCCGCAGGCATGACCTGGTAGCCATTCAAGTCAGTGACCCTCGGGAGTTGGAACTTCCCAACGTGGGATACATCGAGTTTGAGGATGCCGAGACGGGTGAGCGCCTCATCATGGATACGAGGGATACCCAAGTGCGCGAAGACTTCGCCGCCAGGGTACGCGAGGAGCTTGCGAAGCGAGAGAAATTCTTCAAATCGATTGGTGTCGACAGTATCAACATAAGCACCGATCTGCCCTACGTTCAAACTCTGATCCATTTCTTTCGTCTCAGAGTACGGAGGTTCCGATGAAGCCGGGATCTCTACTTCTCCTCTTGAGAGGGGGGCTGTACGGCTTCTTTCTGGTGTCTACCCTGACTGCTGCTCAGCCAGAGCCGACTGTTTCGGCGAAGGTAGACCGATCGCGAATCACCGTGGGCGACGTGATTCGCTACACCGTGACCGTGACCACAGACGATGGGATTCAGGTAGACCTTCCCCAGGAAACGGACGAGATCGGAGACTTCGAGGTCAGGAGCTACCAAGCCACGGGACCTGCCGTAAAGGACGGGAAAAGCGTTTGGACTCTCGAGTACTCGCTTTCCATCTTCTCGACCGGGGAGTTCAAGTTACCTCCCTTCAAATTGACTTACCATACTGGGGATGAGACCCAGAAGAGCGAGCTCTTTTCCGAGGCTATTGAACTCGTCGTAGAAAGTGTCAAACCTGCTGATGCAGAGGACATCCTCGACATCAAGTCGCCGGTTGCCATACCCAGGAGCTGGTGGTCCTTGTGGCCCTGGTTTGCGATAGCCGCTGGATTGATTGTTCTTGGGGTGCTCGGCTTCCTCTGGTACCGCCGACGAGACACGAGCGAGGAGGCGATCGCTGCTCCGAAGAAGGTGCAGCTCTCGCCCCATGAGGAGGCCTATCGAGCTCTTCGCCAACTACGAGATGCGGGTTTTCTCGAGCAGCAGATGATCAAGTTGTACTACATCAAGATCTCCGAGATCATACGGCGCTACATCGGGCGTCGGTTCCAGGTTGAGGCGATGGAGCTCACCTCGACCGAGGTTCTGGCGCGTCTCCGAGGGGAGAAGCTAGAAGCCGATGCCTATCGACTCTTTCAGGAGTTCTTCAGTCTGTGCGACTTGGTCAAGTTTGCGAAATACAGGCCCTCAGAGGCGCAACACGGACAGGTGATGCAGGGGGCAACCGAGATTGTCGATGTGACGAAGAAATCCGCTGAACCCATTGAGGAAGAAAAACTTCAGGGGCCCGTGTCGGCCAAGACCGAGCCGAGTGTCCCGGCTGCTAAAGAGTTCACAAGCCAAGTCACGTGAGATGTTCCTTCGATTTGCTGATCCCCACTATCTCTGGCTTTTCCTCCTGCTTCCGCTGTTGTATCTCTGGTACATCAAGCGGCATGCCCTGGGAGCGCCCGCGGCGCGCTTTCCACATATTGGCTCGCTCAAGGCCGTGTACAGGCCTTCGGCAGTACGCGCCAGGCATATTTCATTTGCGCTGCGCCTGCTGGTTCTCGCTGCCCTGATCGTCGTTTCGGCTCGACCTCAGTCAGGGGCTGCCCAGGAAGAGCTCCTGACGGAGGGCATCGACATAATTCTGGCGCTGGATCTGTCGAGCTCAATGTTGGCTGAGGATATCGAGCCGAATCGAGTCGAGGCATCCAAGCAGGTAGCCGCCGACTTCATCAAGCAGCGTAAGAACGATCGAATTGGCCTGGTTGTGTTTGCCGCACGCGGGTACACCCAGTGTCCGCTGACCCTGGATTATGGCGTGCTCCTCAACTTTCTCGAAGAGATTCGAGTGGGAGTCATCGACGACGGAACCGCTATCGGCATGGGTGTGGCGGCGGGCGTCAGCCGTTTGCGGGATAGCGAGGCGAAGTCGAAGGTGATGATTCTGTTGACCGATGGACGCAACAATAGGGGCGAGATCGATCCCATCACTGCAGCCCAGATGGCTGAGGCTCTGGGAATTCGCATCTACGCGATCGGCGCCGGTGCCAAGGGGGTAGCTCGCTACCCAGTCCAGGATCCACTCCTGGGTAAGAGGTACGCTCAGATCCGAGTGGATATCGACGAAGATACCCTGGAAAAGGTTGCCGACCTGACCGGTGGACGTTACTTCAGAGCCACCGATAGGCAGAGCCTCGAAGAGACATACGCCGAGATAGATCGGTTGGAGAAGACCGAAATTGAGGTCAAGGAGTACACGCGCTACGGGGAGTTGTTTGGTTACCCTCTAGTCCTGGCAGCCGTGCTCCTGCTGAGTGAGATCGGACTAGCCAATACGAGGTTTCGAAAGATCCCATAATCTCCTTCAATATTTGAGATTTGGGACTTGTGTGGGAATTGGTGCCTTGGGACTTGGCACCTGGAAAAACAGGGGGACAGGTTGCTCCGATTTTCAGAAGTAGAATTCCTCTACCTGCTGGGCCTGATGCCGATTCTCTTCCTGTTTTTCCTCTGGTCTTTTCGCCAGAAGCGAAGTGCCCTGATGAGGTTCGGCGGCACCAAACTAACGGAAAGATTGACGGGGGAAGCCAGCCGGCGCCGGCAGTGGTGGAAAGCGACGCTGCTGCTATTGGGAGTGGCCCTGCTTGTAGCAGCCCTGGCCCGGCCTCAGTTCGGCGCAAAGGTGGAGACCATCGAGCGTGAAGGACAGGATATTGTGATTGCCCTGGATGTCTCACTCTCAATGCTGGCCCGCGACATCCAACCCAATCGCCTGCAGAAGGCCAAACACGCAATGAGCTCCCTGATAGACCTGTCAGAGGGGGACCGAATAGGTTTGATCGCCTTCGCTGGGGAGGCCTTTGTTCAGTGTCCGCTGACTCTCGACAAGCGCGCTGCCACAATGCTCCTGAACACGATGGGGCCCGACCTGATCCCAGTTCCCGGGACCGCTTTGACGTCTGCGATGCGGAAATCTCTGACGCTGTTTCCTGAAAAGGAACAGAAACATAAGGTGCTCATTCTTATGACCGATGGAGAGGGTCACACTGGGGAACCGCTGGAGGCGGCGAAGGAGGCGGCGGACCAGGGAGTCCGAATCTACACGGTAGGCATCGGATCTACCCAGGGGACCCCTATTCCTCTCCTGGGACCCAAGGAGAGACAGAAGGGATTCAAGAAGGACGGTGAAGGTGAAGTCGTAATGACCCGGCTGGACGAGATCACTCTCCGGGAGGTCGCCGAACTCACCGGGGGGAAGTACTATCGTGCTTCTCCGGGGGTGAGCGAACTCGAAGATCTCTATGCTGATATAGCTGGGATGGACAAGAAGACGCTCTCTTCAGTCCAGGTAACTCAGTTCGAAGAACGCTTTCAGATTCTCGTCCTGATAGCTCTCTTCCTGCTTGTCGTGGAACTCATTCTGGCAGAGAGAAGGAAGGTAAAAGCAGTCTGGCAGGGTAGATTCCAATGATCAATTCGACGTTTCTCGCTATTCTTCGATCGGTACGCCTCCGGCCGCTGTTCTGCGGATGGACGATCAGCTTCTGGCTGTTGGCTGAGTTCGGGATGGGTCAGGCAGGCCGTGACAAAGTCCTGGAAGGGAACAGTCTGTTTACCGAGGGCCGATTCGAGGAAGCCCACGAAAAGTATCAGCAGGCACTTGAGGAAGATCCCTCTTCGGAAGTGATCCGCTACAACCTGGGGGATGCGGAATACAAGAAGAATCTATACGAAGAAGCGATTGAAGCCTTTTCCCAGGCTTCGCAGACGGAAGAGCCTGAGCTTCAGGCCAGAGCCTCTTACAATCTTGGAAATGCGCTCTATCGGCTGGGCAAGTTGGAGGACAGTATTCAAGCCTACAAGGAGGCGCTGAGAATCGATCCGGGTGATACAGATTCCAAGCACAATCTGGAGTTCGTCAACAGCAAGCTCGCGGAACAAGAGCAGCAGAAGCAGCAAGATAAGCAGGAGAAACAGGAGGATAAGAAGGATCAGGACCAACAAGACCAGGAGAACCAGGATAAATCCCAGAATGAGCAGGGAAATCAGGATCAGAAACAGGATGGGGAGCAAGGACAGAATACTCCTGAGGAACAAGACTCCGATCAGAATCAGCCAGAACAGCAGAAGGATCAGGGCAAAGAGCAGGCCGAACAGCAGCAGGATTCAGGTTCGGAACAGGCAGACTCTCAGGCGACTCCAAAGATGTCCAGGGAAGAAGCGGAACGGCTGTTGGAGGCGTTGAGCGAAAGCAACAATGAGTTGAAGACAAAGAAGCTCGAAACGAAGGGAAGAGTCCCAGTGGAGAAGGACTGGTAGGTCCGGATCGAATGCATAGAGCAAGATTGTTCTCAGCCCACACGATTCCCAAGTTCTTCTTGCTTGCACTGATCGCTGGGACAGCGGCTGTTCCGCTTGCTGCCCAGGATCTGACGGTTAAAGCCTATTTGGATAGGACATCGGTCCGGTTGGGAGAGCGGTTCACTCTTTCCGTCGAGATTGCCGGTGGCGGATCCCGTTCTGCTGGGAACCCTGAGCTGCCCGAGATGAAAGGTTTTGCTACCTTCCTGGGCAGCGGAAGCTCACAGCAGATTCAACTTATCAATGGTCGAATGTCGTCGTCCAAGACGGTCAACTTCACTTTTCAGGCCACTCAGGTCGGCGATTTTGAGATCGGAGCGATCAAGGTGAAGACAAGCGGCCAACTTTACCAGACCAGTCCGCTGAAGATTCAGGTCACCCAGGTTTCGCAGCGCCAGGCTCCCACCTCAGGCCGGTCCGATCAAGACGCGTTTCTCCCGGAAGGGGATTTGTTTGTCCGAGCTGAGGTCAACAAGGAACGTGCCTATCAGGGCGAGGCTATTGTTCTGAGCTACAAAATCTATACACGAGTCAACGTTTCCTCCTTCAGCATCTCGAAGCAGCCCGGCACCGCTGGGTTCTGGGTGGAAGAGGAAGCCCAACAAAAACAGCCCACGGCGTCTGCCCAGGTAATCGGTGGGAAGCAGTACACCGTAGCCGAGATCAGGAAGATGATCCTCTTCCCGACCAGTTCCGGTACCAAGACCATCAGCCCTCTAGTCCTCGAATGTGAGGTGAAGATTCCTCGTCGTTCTCGAGATCCCTTCAGGGGTTTTTTCAGCGACAGTTTATTTGGTGAGGTCAGGAGGAAGTTGGTTTCTTCCCAGGAGTTGAAGGTAGACATCCTCCCTTTTCCGGAGAGGGGAAAACCCGTCGACTTCAAGGGAGCCGTCGGTACGTTTTCGGTGAAGAGCTGGATTGACAAGTCTGACGTCAAGGCACACGACGCCGTGACGCTGAAGGTCCAGGTTTCCGGAGCAGGCAATTTTTCCACCCTGAGCCAGCCTGAAGTCCCGATTCCCGCAACCTTCGAGACCTACCCTCCCAAGTTAAGTCAGAAGTTGAAACGAACGGCACAGGGGCTGTCCGGGGAGAAGGTGTTCGAGTACGTGTTGATCCCTCGATCTGTGGGGTCTCAGCGGATCGGCCCGGTTAAGTTCTCCTACTTCGATCCCTCCTCCGCCAAATACAATCTAGCCCGTGCGGATGAGATCGTCATCGATGTTGCTCCGGGGGAAGAGTCCCTTTCGGCGAGTCCAGGTATGTCCAAACAGGAATTGAAGCTGATTGGACAGGATATTCGCTTCATCAAGGGTGATCCCGCTACCCTTCGCAAGGTCGGAGCTTCAATCTTCCAGCGCTCCACTTTCTGGCTTCCGTTGTTTTTCCCCTTGGTCTGTCTGATGGGCGCGGTAGGTTACAGAAGACATCTGGACCGCTTGAGTGGAGATGTGGCCTATGCGCGCGATCGACGGGCGGTGCGACTAGCTCGAAAGCGGCTTGGCGCCGCGCGCTCCTACATCGGCGAGACAACGCAGCGAGAGTTCTTCGGAGAGGTAGGGAAGGCTCTGATGGGTTTTCTGGGCGACAAGCTCAACATTGCAGAAGCGGGAATGGTGAGTGACGAGGTCGGGAGAATGCTACGTCAGCGGGCGCTCCCCGAGGAGATCGTCGAGCGCTACTTCGAGTGCATGAGGACTTGTGATCTAAAGCGCTTTGCTCCATCTGACGCCAGCACCTTCGAGATGAAGGATCTCCTCGACAAGGCGGAAGCTGCGATGCTCGAAGTCGATAAATGCCTTTGAGTCAAGATCGAGCAGTGAGCATGGGGTGTCCGAATACGGCAACGAGCAGGCTGTTGCGGGCTCATGGTGGTCGGGTTTTGAGGGCTCCAGCTAGTTGGTTGGTCCGAGCTGGCCTACAAGGGCTGGTACTGGTAATCCTGCTGCTGGGAACGGCTCTGGGGCAGGACCAGCATCAGCTATTCGGGCAGGCGAACCGTTTCTACGAGGAGGGAGCTTTTGATCGGGCCCTCAGTGGCTACCGGGAAATCGTGGCGCAGGACTATGAGAGCGGACCCCTCTACTTCAATATCGGGAACTGCTATTACAAGTTAGGCCAGATCGGTGAGGCGGTGCTCTTCTACGAGCGTGCTCGTCGATTGATCCCGGGCGACGAGGATCTAGAGGCCAATCTGGCCCTGGCCAATCTGAGGGTGGTTGACAAGATTCCGGAGCTTCCCGAGTTCTGGCCAATCAAGGTCGCTAATGCTCTCAGCAACTTTCTTCCGAGACCGGTGCTGATCGGTGTCACCCTTTCTCTCTACTTTATCTTCATCGCTTCGGTCATTCTGAGGACTTTGGCCCGAAGAAGTGCTGTGCGGTCGGTGGGTGGCAGATCAATGATTCTGAGCGGAGCTTTGCTGCTTCTATTCGGTCTGTTTCTGGTGGCCCAGATCCGGCAGGCGCAAGAGCACAACCACTCAGTTATCATGGTTCCAACAGTCCACGTGATGAGTGCTCCGGGAGCCGAGGGAGTGGAGGTCTTCACCCTACACGAAGGTACCAGAGTCAGGATCGATCAGACTTCGGGGCTGTGGGTTGAGATTGTCCTGTCCGACGGAAACGTAGGGTGGCTCAAAGCTGAGACGTTGGAAGTCATTTGAGTATCTTGATAGTGGATGGACGCACAATTCGCGCTCTCCCGACCCTGAAATTTCATGGGATAGGAAATCATGCAGAAGCAGCCGTTTGACAGAGCCGTGACTGCGAAGGAGTGGTACCGGCATACCGATGCCGGAAGGCAGTGACCCGTGGACCTTCTTCCTATGGACTCACCACATGTCCCGATCGATGATCGGGTCCCGCTCCCTCACGGTCACGGCTCTGTATGCACGCCGAAGCAACCGCGCGGCGGGATCTTAACCCTTCAAAGCTCCAAGGGCTTTTGCGACACGCTCTATTGTGGATCATTCGAAGTTTTCTTATCGAATTGGGCCAGCGTTTCCTGGAGGCGGGACTAACCTGAACCTTCAACCACGAGGAAGCGAAGCAACATTCGCTAGTTGACAGAGCCGTGACTGTCAGGGAGCGGGGCCCGACGGGGCCCATACCCCCCGACGCTTCCAGGTTGCAGGGGGTTGCTAGCAATGATCATGGCAGAGACGGTACAAGTTTCTTTCTTAAATGGGGCCAGTACTTCCTGGGGGCCTTACTAACCTGAAATTTCGACGTGAATGATCCGAAACGCGTGCTCTTGCCCTTCGCTTGGGCTTACAATAGGCAACGAGCTACCCTGGGTTCCGTGTGCAACCCCGACGTGATTGAGGTGGTACCTAGGAGTGTGGAAGCATTCCATGTTGTACCTTTTTCGGGGCGAAGAACCTGCTTCCGATTCACACCAGAGTAGCTCGTTACGGTAGCAGCGGACCCTGGAAGCTCAGAGAACGTGAGGGGGAACCGGGGAGATGGTTCTTATCCCCCGCGATCTCTGGCTTCCTGGTTCGCTACTCAGCTATGTCTGCCCATCAGACGCCGCCACCATCATCGACTACATCCGGTTCTGGCGTGTCGGTAGGCGTGTGCAGCAGTCCCAGCGCCGAGAAGGCGTGGATGACGGGACGAAGTTTAGCCGCAGCCTGAAGTCGCTCCATTTTTGCGAGCTGGTCGTCATCCAGCATGTCGCAAAACGCCTGTTGGTAAGCCGCGTGGCATCTGCGGACCTCCTGCTTGACACCGTGGATCTCGATCACCAGGTCGCCGACGAGTTCACTCGAGGGCGGATCCTGGGACAGCGCTTCCTTGAGTGCCGCTTTGAGTCTCTTCAAGAGTTCGTGTCTCGGTGCAACGCACTCCCGCAGGTCCTGCCTCAGTTCGATGAAGCGAGCCACTTGATCGGGCGACATATCCAGGTAACGCACCATGATGCGTACGGGCTTCGGAATGTCGGTTCCATCCTCAGGGGGCTCGGTCTGGCCAAGCAGAGACAGGCTCATCATGCAGATTGCCGCCCATCCGATTGTCGAATCACGAAAGAATTGCTTATTCATTGAAATGATCTCCTTGTATTCTTGATTTCACCGTTTAGTAACACTCACGGACGACGGTCAGTCGGGGGCTGGAAACGTCGTCGGTTCTGATCGCGACTAGTCTGCTGTCGCCTTCGCAGGCGCTCCAACCTGACGATCTGCTCCTTCGTGAGCTTCCTCTTGATTCGGACCGCGAGAATCAGTTGCGCGCGCTTGATCTTCCTCTCTAGGTCCAGAACCTGATCCAACTGAGCGAGTAGCTCGTCATCGTTGGTCTCAGGTTCTCTCATCAGGGTGGCCAGTTTTTCCACTGTTCCCTGAAGTTTCCACCGCAACGACGTGAACTCGGATTGGGCGCGTTGTGCTTCCCCAATCATGTATTCCCTTTGTTCCTCCGTCAGTTGCAGGGCTCGCTGGTGACGCATGATCAGGTCCGGCCGTACCAGAAAGCGCTCCAGCAAATCGGGAGTAGGATCTTGTGCCAAGACCCCACCCAACTGAAGAATGATAATTATTGCGACTAGTTTCCTCATTTCCCCCCCCCTTGGTTCCCCGCCGCTGACGTCTGCATACTCCTAAGCCCTCCTACCATGTGCTCTCTCCAATCCAGACGGTGGCTCCGGTTACGAGCTTGGGAAGTGTCGTCACCAGTTGGTCATCTGGAACGTCCAACAGGAAGGTAGTAGGGGACTGCCAATCGTACAGTGCAGCCGTGGACTCCAGTGGCAGCGCAGCCGGCGGACGCGTAAATTCCAGCAGGAGCGGTGCGCTGGCCACCAGAAGTAAGACCAGTGCAACTGCAGCCGAGTAACGAAACACGGGGAGCATGTATTGCCAGCGAGAAGCACGAGGAGCATTCAACACCTCATGGAAGGAAGGAGTCTGAATCTCGTCCTCTTCCCGGAGCTGCTTGAACAATTGCTCGATTTCGGTGTCGTCCCACTTAGTGGTCATGGTGTAGTCCTGATTTCTCGATTTCTTCCTTCAGCCTGTTCTTACCGCGATGGTAGTGCGTTCGCGCGGATCCCACCGAAACTCCCATCACCCCTGCTGCTGCTTCTACGGTGAGGTCGTGGTAGAAGACGAGCTCTAGTACCTGCCGCTGCCGTTGTGACAGATCGGAGAGGATCTGCTGCAGACGCGTTCGCAACTGAGATCGATAGATACTCTCTACAGAGGCCGGTCTGACCGTCGGCAGCTCGGTGGGGGCTACCTGTAGGTGTCGCAAGCTTCGAAGGAGCTTCCGCTTCGCCTTACTGGCAGTGTTGCGAACGGCTGAAAACAGCCAGGTCTTGAAAATGGATCGCTCCTCGAAGGAAGCACTTCTCTCCAAAACGTTGAGATAGACGGTCTGAAGCACGTCCTCCGCTTCGTACCGGTCTCCGTCGCAACAGAAGATAGCCCAACGGTATGCCGACGTATGATGATTTTCTAGTAGCATTTTGAGCTTAGCCTGCTCCATTACTTTCAGAAATTACTCGACATCCACTGTCAACAGCATTAGTCCCATCAGCAAAGGTTTTATATGACACGTCTCCTTCAAATATATAGTGGTGGCTACACTTTCGGAGTCTAACCAGAGCCGCGATCGGGAACGCGATTCAATTGGCTAGTCCGGGGAATCGGTTTGAATTTGGACCGGCATAGGCCGACCAAGGTCCCACGCCCTACCGCGTGATCTTCGTAGGGTGGGCACTCCTGCCCGTCGTTTTAAACGACGGGCAGGAGTGCCCACCCTACGAAGATCACGACTGATTAAGACATGATCCGCGTCCAATTCGGATAAACTAGAGCGCTGAACCTCTTTCCAGGAAGGCAAACAAATCGACCAGATCGGTGAGGCCCATTGTGTCGAGCAGGTCCTCGGGCATGATGGAGATCTGAGAAACTCGCTTCTCGAGGATATCTTTCTTGTCCAGCTTGATCCGCTCTCCGTTGGCGGTGATCAGGATAAGGCTGATTTCGGATTCACCTGCGACCATGCCGGTCACGGTCTCATTTTTCTTCAAATCCACCACGACACCAGTGTATTGATCGGAGATCACGCGGGAGGGATACATGATGGATTCCAGGATCTCGCCCCGTCGGAACCTCTTGACCGCCGTCGACAGGTCGGGTCCACCCCCTCGCCCCTCATTCCCGAAGACGTGACAGTTGGCGCATTTGGCCCGGCGAAAGACGATGCGTCCCCTGTCCACGTCACCATCCTCGTAGCTCATCGGACTGAATTCAAAATAACCGTTGAGTTCCTCGAAACTCATCTGTGACAAAGGATTATGCTCTTCTACTTTCTCACTATTCACCTCTGCCATGAGCTCCCGAGCCCGTTGAGCCTGTTCCGCTAGATAGCGTTCCTTCCCATCCTCCGCCCGCCTGCGCTCGTCTGGCTCCAGAAGTGCGAGCGTGTCCTGCCACAGATTCTCGATGAAGCCTACCATGCTGGCCGCGCCCGCTATTTCTCGTCCCCGCTCGAACCAATCCACCAATCGCTCACGCAACTGGGGGTTCCAACCATTGCGGATCTCACGGAGGGCGTAGACCGTGCTGATCTCGTCTTCCTGGGAGCGCCCGGGCTGAAGCTGATCGAGCAGGGCTTGGATCGATCCTTCAGGCTGCATATAGGCCAGGAGGAACTCCAACTCGCGGTCGAGCAAATGCTTCTTCGAGGGATAACGGTTCAGCAACCGAGGTCCTACCTTAGAGATGAACGGGACACGGTGGTCTTTGCCCACCGCGGGATCGCGGACCAAGGCCAATTGGCATACCCGGAGATAGCTGTGAAGCAAAGCATCGTCTGGCAGGGAATCGCTGTACTCAAGCAGCTTCCCGAAAATGGAGTCCGCGTCGTCGCGGGTGGTCTGAGTATGGACCAGTGCCAGCAGTCCTTCCAAGGCGCGATGGGGATGTTGCTTGATGCTGTCACCGAGCACCATGGAAGCCCAGGAATCCCGGGGCAAGCGCTGAAGGGCCAGTCGAGCCGCGTAGCGGACGAAGCGGTCCGGCTGGTCCAGCAGAGCGAACAACCGCGTCAGAAGCAGGTCCTCCTGCTCGATCTGGGTATCGTTGCGGAGGCCGCTTCGGAGCAAGGCCTCGCAGGCCCTTCTGAGCACCAATGGATCTCCGTCCTGGAGGCTCTGCAGCAGGATCGAATAAGTGTGTTTCAGGGCATGGGTTCCCAGCAGCAGCACCGAAGCAGCCCGCGCCTCCGGGGACTCGTCCGTTGCCAAGGAGCGCAAGAGCTCCACATCGGGCCGTGGTCCCATGACTTGCAGCAGTTCCAGGGCCCGGAGCCTGGTTCGAGGGGCGGCCTGTTTGTCGCTCACGACTTTGAGGAGCTCTGTCCCCCAGGCTGCGCCCAGTTTTTCGCGCACACCTGAGATTCGGTGGCGCCCCCAGGCCGAGCGGTGCATGGGTTGCTCCAGGGCTGCCGCAAGGCCCGTTGTCTTGTCTCTGGGGCTGTTCCGATCCGTCCCTTTCCAGGTAACCCGGTAGAGTCCGCCAGTCGTGGACCTTCCTCCAGTCGCGAAGTAGAGAAAACCGTCTGGGCCGATGTCCAGATCGGTCACATTGAGGGGGTGCCCCTGAACAAAATCGATGCTGGAACTACTGAAAGAAGCCCCCTTCTCTTTGGGGAAACTCACCAGGATTCGGCCCCGGGACCAATCGCCCAGGAAGAGCGCTCCTCGGTACTTCTCCGGATAAGTGTTGTGGTGGTAGAAGGCGATACCGACCGGGGAGCCTCGCCCCAGACTTTCAATTCCGGGGAGAGTGTCAGGGTAGGATTCGGGGAACTTTCCCGACCCTGTTCGCCAGCCATAGTCGGCTCCGGGCGTGCAGTGGAGAACGCGGATGGGGCGATACCAGGGCAGCCCGAAGTCCCACTCCATGTCCGAATCGAAGGTGAAAATCTCGCCTTGCTCGTCGATGTCAAAATCGAAGGCATTGCGAAAACCGCCGTTGACCTGGCTCCATTGGTTCTGGTCCAGCTCCAGACGGTTCAGGGTGCCAGCAGGTGCCCAGACGGTATTGGCGTGTCCCCTGGGGTCCAGGTACCGGTCCAGGAGATGGTCTTCCTGGAGCCCCCGGGAGGGTGAGAGGGGATCGATGGAGACGTCGGGGAAGGAATGATTCCCATACATGACATAGAGGCTTCCGTCGATGCCTGTCCGAATGGCGTGCGGGCCATGTTCGCCGATCTGTCCCCTCGAAGCTGCGATCAGTTTCACTTCATCGGCCTGGTCGTCGCCGTCCAAGTCTGTGAGCCTGTAAAGGCCTGTTTTCTGGGGTCCCTTGGAGTTTACGAGGAGATCTCCGGGTCCCAGATAGTGCATCCCGTGGGCGGTCTGAACCTCGCTGGAGAATTCCTTCATGGTATCGTAGAAGCCATCACCGTCACCGTCAATCAGAATCTGGATTCCACCGTGTTCGAGGGCAACGACTGGACGCCCAAGGTGATCGAAGGATAGGTTCACCACCGATCCCAACAGGTCATCGGACGCCACCGCCTCTACTTCGAAACCCTCCAGAACCGTGAAGCGGTGTTGTAGCTCATAGGCTCGCTCCCTCGGCTTGCGCTTCTCCGACTCGTCCTCGCTGAGATCCTTGATCTCTATGTCTTTGAACATCACCTGCATCGGATCACCGACATGGAGCTGCAAGGCGATGATGCCCTCGCTGGCACCCTCCGGGTCTTCGATCTCGCAGACCACCTGACCATTGAGGATCATCTTGATGTAGTCGCCCTGACAGCGGATTTCGTAGAGGTTCCAGTCGTCGAGGCGCGCAGCGGAGTTGATATGGGTCTGCTCCTGTGGAGTCATGCGCTTCCAGTACTCCATGATTCCTCGACCGCCCTCGTCGTACAACATGCCGAAGTATGTCTCGACGGCAACGTCAGCCTGATAGCCCTTGACCACATAGTCGGGGAACTGTTCACCGCGAAACTGGATCCCACTGTTTCCGTTCCGCAGTTTGACTGACACCCGCAAGACAAAATCAGAATAAGAAGTTCGAGTCGAAAGAAAGCTGTTGTGGGTGAGCTTCACCTGTTCGGTCGAACCCACGATGACGCCGTCGGCGACTTCCCAAAGCCGTGGGTCGCCTATCCAGCCCGCCAGGTCCCGGCCGTTCAAGAGCGAAACAAACTCTGGTTCCGGAACAGGTGTTTGTTGGCAGGACGGGAGTACGGTAATTGAAAAAAGGAGGAGAACAAGAACGGGAGCAGAAAGAGGGGGTTTAGTTGACATAGGCTTCGATTCTAAGTACCAAGATACAAATTAAAAACAAGTTCCAAGCATCAAATTCCAAACACCCGGGTGGCCTAGTTTGGTGGTTTCCAGCTAGAGTTCGATTTCTCCTAGCATCTCACTCAAAGCGACCCGAACGAGTCTACCGTCAATCAAGTTATTTGGAAATTGATGCTTGGAATTTGGGATTTGTTTGTATCTTGTATCTTTTGCCTTGGAATCTTGGTTCCTCAGTTCCCAGAACTTTCTCTTCGTCGAGGATGATTCTAGAATGGACGCATCATGCGGCTAACTCAAGGCTTGAATCGACGTAAGGCCTGTCAGCTCCTTATGGGGGGCCTGAGCGGAGTCTGCTCAGGGCTCTCGAGTGGCGGCCTTCAAGCGAGCGCCAAATTTCGGCTGACCTATATTCTGGCCTCCAGCCTCTACGGGGAAATCCGGCTGGAAGAGATCGTTCCCGAAGTGCACAAGACCGGTGCCGAGCACATTGATATCTGGCCCCTGGGTCATGCCAACCAGCGCGAACAGATGGAGGAGATGGGGCACGATCGGTTTGCGGAGCTGCTGGCTGAGAATGAGGTCAAGCTCGGAATCCTGACCCACTACGATCTGGGCCCGTACCGACTTCAAGCGGAGATGGAAGTGGCTCGCAAGCTGGGAGCAAGAATCTTGATCTGTGGCAGTGACCGACTCTCAGATGAAGCAGGCAAGTCCCTGAAACAGCAGGTCAAGGACTTTCTGGAGAGGCTGAAGCCTCACGCCGAAGCCGCCGCCAGGGCAGGCGTCATCATAGGCGTTGAGAATCATGGGAGTTCGTTGATTTCGAGTCCCGACTCCATACGCTATTTTGGGGAGCTGGCCGAATCGGAGCAGCTGGGAATTGCGCTGGCTCCTTACCATTTGCCGCAAGATCCGGATTTGATTGCCGGGTTGATCAAGGAACTCGGCTCCAAGCTGGTTCACTTTTACGCTTGGCAGCACGGGAAGGGTGCTGCCGAGAAGCTGCCCAAAGAGCAGGAGATGCTCCAGATGCCGGGTTATGGCCCCCTGGACTTCGTCAACATCGTCCAGGTTCTGAGGGAGATCGACTATCGGGGTTGGACGTCGATCTTCATGCACCCGGTGCCCCGCGGGATTCCGATCCTTCCCGAAGTCCAGCAGGTGACCGAGGCTGTGAACAAATCGCGCCGCTACCTGAAGGCTTGTCTCGAGGGGACTGAATGAGTGCTTCCATGCTCATCAACCCCTGGATATTTACGAACTTTCCGAGCGAATTGAGGTGAGTCCCATGGGCAAAGTATTGATCATCATCGGAGACGCGAGCGAGACCGTCGACACCCTTTATCCCTACTTTCGAGTGCAGGAGGCAGGTTTCGAAGCCGTGGTGGCAGCCCCGGAGAAACGTCTCTACCACATGGTGCTGCATGAGATCAGTCCAGGCTGGACCATCACTCGGGAGTTTGAAGGCTACAAACTCGAAGCAGACATCGCCTTTCGTGACGTGCGTCCCGAGGAATACCTGGGGATCTTCTTTTCTGGTGGAAGGGCTCCTGAGTATATCCGATACGACACCGACCTGGTCCGCATAACCCGCCATTTCTTCGACGCCAACAAGCCGGTCGGCTGTGTTTGTCATGGGGTCGAGATTCCCGCCTACGCCGGCTGTGTCGAAGGACGACGGATGGCGACGGTCCCTAAATGCCAGTTCGACCTCGAAGTGTGCGGTGGCATTTTCGTCAACGAACCCTGTGTCGTGGATGGAAACCTGGTGAGTGGCCGCACCTATCACGATCATGGGCACTACATCGGGCACTGGATCAAACTGCTGGCCGAAGCGAATAGGGCTGTCAGCGCGGAATCTGCGGTAGGCTGATCTTCGGCTATTCGTGGCGATCGGACAACACCGAGACGGACTGGGGAGAACCCTGCTACCGCTTGTCTTGAGCGCCGCAGGCTCCCTGTTTTTTGGCTGTGGGTGCTTGGGCTTTACACCGTCTCCTTCCGAAACCGTGTCGGGTTCGGTGGTCGTTGGGTTCGAGCGATTCTACAAGGGAAATGAAGCCAAAGCCGATGGTGGTGAACTCCTGATCTCCGAGCTCGGATGCGTCTCCTGTCACCAGGTGGACGATGAGCTCTTCGCAGGCATCGGCCGAAGCCAAGCGCCGCTCCTTGAGAGCGTCGGCTCCCGCCTGAATCCCGAGTATCTTGAGAAGTTCGTTTCCGATCCCTCGTCGGTCCAACCCGGCACCCGGATGCCCGGACTGTTCGTGCAATGGCCGCAGGAGGAGAGAAGTAGGGCAGTCCGGGACCTGACGAGTTTTCTGGCTTCCCAGGGTGGTCCCTTTCAGAATCACGGATCTCCACTGTCTTCCGATGAATCCGAGCGCGGCGAGAAACTCTACCACTCCGTTGGTTGTGTGGCGTGTCATGCTCCCCTGCGGCCCCCAGGACCGGAACCTGGAGGTGATAAGGAGCTCTACCAGACAGTCCAGATAGAGACCCCCTGAAATCGAGATCCCGTCAGCTCCAATGCCCAACCAGGAACTGAAGACGGCCCTTCGGCCACTCGCCGAGTTCCTGGAGAATCCGCTCGAGACGCACCCTTCGGGACGAATGCCCCAGATTGGGTTGGAGCCGGGCGAAGCTTGGGCCATCGCCACCTACTTGCTCGATGAGAGCGGGCCTGGACAGGGGAGTGAGCAGCCCCGTTCCAGTCCGGAGCCGATCGATCCCGAGAGTTTGGATCGGGGTAAAAGGCTGTTCTTCCGGCGGTGCTGCGCTGCCTGTCATCAGATTGAATCTGACCAGAAGGTCGTCGAGTCAATACCATCGAGCCCAAGGCTGGTCGAACTGGATCCGGATGATCCGGACGGATGCCTGGGTAGCGCTCCAGCCAGGCAGTCCCCGATTTTGATCTGAGCCCGCCCCAAAAGGATGCCCTCAAGGCAGCTCTACGGCGGTTTCGCAGTAAGGGGCCGTCCCCACTGGATCCGAAGGCCCGAGTAAGGAGAACTCTGACCGTCCTCAATTGTTTTGCCTGTCATCGACGAGGTGAATGGGATGGACCAAAACCGGGTCGGGCAGCCTATTTTACGTCTACCCAGCAAATAGACCTGGCTGAAGAGGGACGAATACCCCCTCCCCTGACCGAGATCGGTCAGAAGTTCACTCCACATTGGCTGAAGGGCGTTCTGGAGGGTTCGGTTCAGCTTCGACCCTATCTGTCCACCCGCATGCCTGCCTATGGAATGGAGAATCTAGGCGATCTGGTGGAGAATTGCGGCCGGGCAGACAGCGATCCGAATTCCCCTGACGTGGATGTCAGCGGTGGTCAGTTCCATCATCGCAGCCATTATGGACGTCAACGCCTTCAACTGCTTCAATTGTCACGATCTGATGGGACAAAGCTCGCTGGGGATGCCGGCCTTGAACCTGGCGACTTCAGTAGAGCGCCTGCAGCCGGCATGGTTCAAGAAGTTCATGCTCGATCCGGAATCGTTCCGTCCCCAGACGCTCATGCCCGCTTTCGTCGACGCGGGAAAGAGCACCATTACAGAGGTCCTGGGGGGGCAACGCAGACAAGCAGATCGAGGCCATCTGGATCTATCTGAAGGAGCTGGACCAGACTCGACTTCCGGAAGGGATGGAAGAAGATCGTTCCTTCGAGCTCACCCCTCAGAATCGGCCAGTGCTCCTGCGCACCTTCATAGAGGGTGTGGGAACCCACGCCATCGCAGTCGGATATCCCGAAGGAGTCCACGCCGCCTTCGATGCCTTGAAGGTGCGTTTTTTCCTGGTCTGGCGGGGTCGGTTCCTGGACGCGGAGTCGACCTGGCGGACCGCTATACTCCCTTCACCCCAGCCCTGCGCTCAGACCAGATAGATCTAGGCGACGGAATGCCGATCGCCCGTCTCCGGACGCCTCAAAGCCCTTGCCGGCAGGTCACGGGCTCCGAGGCGGACTACCGGATGGGAGGCTACCGAATCGGCGGTGAAGAGGGCCGGTTTTTTTCTATTGTGGTATGCAATTTCCTCAAGTACCCCCAAGGTGTCGTGTCTTGGGGTATGGAAGACTACCCGAAGACACTCGGTGAATTCGAGGTGCGGTTCTCGTCCGAAGGTGCTTGCCGGGAGTATCTTCTGCAGTTGCGTTGGCCGCAAGGAGTTTCTTGCCCGCGTTGCGAGTGTCGCGAG
>CAUZIZ010000007.1:0-69220 GCA_963579905.1 Acidobacteria bacterium UBA6911
CAGCGTTATTGCGGGTAGCCCAGGGTTGGCGATGCGGAGCGAAGCGAGCTACCCTGGGTTCAAGTCGCCCTGCCTCTTCTACGCTGAAAGCGTTATTGCCAACGCGTTTCCGGTCGGCAATAACCCCTTCGGGGTAGCGTATTTTCTTGAACGACCTTGACCCAGGGTAGCTCGCCTCGCTCCGCATCGCCAACCCTGGGCTACCCGCAACAACGCCGTTGGCGTAGGTGATGAATTCAATCCAAGTTTCTTTATCGAAGGGGACAGCACCGCTGGGGGGACACTGACCTGCAACTAGTCGGGCGAGGGGATCGTTCGAAAGCAGACTTTGCGTCTTTCCTGTCCTAATCAGGCGATGATGTTGTGGATCACTTTTCCATGAACATCCGTCAGACGGAAATCCCGGCCCGAATACCTGTAGGTGAGCTTCTCGTGGTCGAGGCCCATCAGATGCAGGATGGTGGCGTGTAGGTCGTGGACATGAACGGGGTTCTCTACCGCCGTCAAGCCGAACTGATCGGTCGCACCATAGCTGAACCCGGGCTTTACGCCTCCACCCGCCATCCAGACGGTGAACCCATAATGGTCATGGTCACGGCCCTTCTTTCCCTCTGACGTAGGAGACCTGCCGAACTCCCCCCCCCAAATCACGAGCGTTTCATCCAGAAGGCCTCTCTGTTTGAGGTCTTTGATGAGGGCTGCGATCCCCTGATCGCAGGCATCCGCTAGTGTCTTGTGACCACCGACGATATCCTTGTGTCCGGTATCCCAGGCGATGTCATATTCGTCTATGGAATGCGACACCTGTACCATTCTCACGCCGCGCTCGACGAGCCGGCGCGCCAACAGGCATCCCTTGGCATACTCACTATCCCCATAGAGGGCAAGTGTGGCTTTGCTCTCCTGGGAGAGGTCGAATACCTCCGGCGCCGCGAACTGCATGCGGAACGCCATTTCCATCGCCTGGATGCTGCCTTCCAACAGCTGATCTTGCTGCTGCCGCTGGAGATCGAGTTGATTGATCCGGGTCAAGAATTCAACCTGCCTCTGCTGCTCGGCCTTGGGCAGCCATCTGTTCTCGAGATTCTTCAGGATCTTGCCAGTCTCCATCTCGTGGATATTGACATAAGTCCCGGTGTAGGCACTGGGAAGGAAGGAATTCCCCCAGTTTGCCAATTTGCCGCGGGGCTGGGCTCGCGGACTCATGGCCACGAATCCGGGTAGATCCTGGTTTTCAGAACCCAGCCCATAGACCATCCAGGATCCCATGCTGGGGCGGCTGGGTTGGAGGTACCCCACATTCATCATCAGGATGGCCCCAGCGTGCTCGGGAATGTCCGTGTGCATGGAATGGATAAAGCAGATGTCATCCACGCAGTCACCGACATGCGGGAAGAGATCGCTAACCCATTTCCCAGACTCGCCGTACTGCTTGAACCCGAACGGTGAAGGGAACAGTCCGTTCTTGGTGTCGCGAAGGGACTTCCGATCCACGATTGCAGGGCGCTGTCCTTCGTAGGTTTGAATGTCTGGCTTGTAGTCGAAAGTGTCGACCTGAGAAGGACCTCCCGGCATGAAGAGCTGAATCACACGCTTGGCCTTGGGAGCGAAATGGGGAGCCTTTGGATCCAGGGACGAGACAACCGACTGAGGCGTCGCAGATAGCGTCGACTGAGAACTTCCCAGCTCGGCCACGACACCCGCGAGTCCCAGGGTGCCGAATCCCGCACCGATACGGCGGAGCATCTCGCGGCGAGTCAACGGCGGAATAGGATTGTCATGGAACATGGTTGCGAACTCCTCATCCACAAAATGGGATACCTGGTCCTATCTTACGTACATAAACTCGTTGGAGCTCATGAGCACCTGGCCATACTGCTGCCAGGGTAACAACTTGGCACGGGACGAGGATCCCGATAGGAACTGGATCCCCATCTGCAATTCCTCTTCGCTTGGAGAACGGCTGAACAGGAGACGGTAGGCTCGCCCGATTCGCTCCTGGTCATTTTCTGCCTCGCGATGCAGTCTCTCGGAGAGCGCCTTGGCCCGCTCCACCATGAAGGGACTGTTCATCAAGAAGAGAAACTGCTGAGGAACGATGCTGCTGGGACGCTTGGAGACCGTCGCTCTCATCGAAGGGAAGTCGAACAAGCGCAAAAACTCGTCGGACTCAAACTCGCTGCCGACCCGGCTGACCTTGGCGTAAAGTGTGCGCCGCTTGCTCTTGGTGATCTCCTCCACTGGCGGGCCGCCCCTTTCCGAGTCCAGCTCTGCCGTCACCATCAATAGCGAATCCCGCCACGATTCGACGTCCATTCGCCTGGGATTCATCCGCCAGAGCAGCTCGTTGTCGCCGTCGACACTGAAAGCAAGACTCTGGAAGCGGGTGCTCATCTGATAGGTGGCCGAGGCCATGATCAGCCGGTGCAGAGACTTGAGTGACCAGCCCGATTCGATGAAGGTCGCCGCCAGCCAGTCGAGCAATTCCGGATGGGTTGGTTTCAGACCGAGTGTCCCAAAGTTGCTGGGCGAGCGTACCAAGGCCTTGCCGAAGTGGTGCATCCAAACCCGATTGACGATCACGCGTGCGGTCAGAGGATTCCGTGGGCTGGTGACGGCCTCGGCCAACTCGAGCCGGCCGCTTCCCTTGGCGAACGGCGGGGGATCTGCTCCAGCCACTATCTTCAGGAAACGACGAGGGGCCACCTCTCCTGGCTTTCTCAGGTCACCGCGAATCGCGACCGGCATGTCTTCGCTACCGGTCTCAGCCAGGACGTGCGCAAAGTCGTATTTTGGCGGGGACTCCTCTTTCAGTTCCTTGACCTGCTCTTCCCACTGTTTGTGCTGCTCTTCCTCCTGGTCGGTCAGCTCCCGCCCTTCGTCCTTGGCCAGTTTCCTGAAGTCGGTTCTCTTCTGCTCGATGTCCGTGATCTTCTGCTGGTGATCCTGGTAGACCTTGACCACATCTTCGGGTGCCAGCGGTAGCTCACTCGCCTCCGTATTGTTGAAAACGCCGGCCAGCGAATAATAGTCCTGCTGTGGAATCGGATCGAACTTATGATCGTGGCAGCGGGCACAGGAAACGGTGATCGCCATCAACCCGCGAGTCAGAGTGTCTATCCGGTCGTCAAGGGTCTCTCCCATTGCCTGGGAAACGCTATCCGGGTCGCCCCCGTCCGAATGGTACTTGGGCCCCAGGGCGAAGAAGCCGGTTGCGAAGATATCTCGTCCCTCACCGATCAGGTCACCGCTGATCTGTAGCTTGATAAATCGGTTATACGGCACGTCACGGTTCAAGGCTTCTACGACCCAATCCCGGTAACGCCACGCTTGTGAAAGCTCCTGGTTGCGGTTGTCCAGGAATCCCCCGAATCCGTCACTGTAGCGTGCGATATCGAGCCAATGCCTTCCCCAGCGCTCACCATAGTGGGGTGAGTCCAGCAATTCCCCAACAACTTTCTCAATGGCAGCCCGCCTATTCCGCTGAGCCGCCTCGACAAACTTGTCTAGCTGCTGCGGCAGCGGCGGAAAGCCAACCAGATCGAGATAGACGCGCCGGATGAGAACGTACAATTTAGCCGGAGGGGCAGGCTGCAAACCCGCTGCCGCAAGCCTCGAGTGGACGAACCGATCGATAGGATTGAGAATCCGAATTGTCGCGGGTAGATTTGGAGGAACGGGTTTCCGGATCGGGCGCCAAGCCCAATGTCCCCTTCTGAGGGCTGGCCAATCTAGCCTTCTCCCTTGGCCTGCGAGTCCGAAGCTTGCCTCGTTTCAGGCCAGGGGGGCCCCATTTCGACCCACTCCACCAGGTCCGCGATCTCGCGCTCCTCGAGCCTACCTCCCGGGGGCATCTTGAGTGACTGCCAGCGCACCGCCGCAACCAAGAGACTTTCTTCTGGCTTCCCCGGAACGATAGCTGGCCCCCGGGAACCTCCTTGCAGCAGCCCTGCCCGACTGTCGAGCCCCAGTTTGCTCTGCGGGACCTCGGTTTCAGCGCTGTGGCATTTGAAGCAGCGCTCGGCAAGCAGCGGCTTCACTCGCCGCTCAAAGAACTCAATCTTGCTCCCCTGTTCGGATTCGGAGGCCAGAGACAGGCCCTCGGGAACAAAGGCCATCCCTACAACACAGAAGGCCACAAGAGCTTGCCCCAAAGAAATCTTCCAAAGACGCAAATACATTATCCGGCCCGCCTACAGGACTAGCCGTTTTTCTGGCCAGCCGCAGGATCGACAGCAAAAGACCTCTGAAAATCGAGTTATCGAAAGGATACTCCTTTCGCTCTCGGATAGAGAAGCAACAATAGATAGTATCTGGCCACAGTGCATCTCCAAGATAGTAAGCGACCCGTCAGACTCGAGTCTTCAAGGGCTAAGGACTGCGGGCGGCCCAAAAGCAAAGCATTGTTTGCCCTACGTCGGACTGCTGGACTCTTATCCAGACCGGGCTCCAATCAGGGTTTCTCATGGGAATCGGCTCTCACAAGCGTGTCCCCTTTGCCATCTAGGCCTAAACATGATCAGCCGACGCCAAGGCTTCAAGGCCTTTGCACAACTGCTGTTCTCTTCCCCGTTGCTGGCGGGACAGAAGCAGACCGCTGGGACCACCGAAGTCGGTCCTGGCGGTGAAGAACAACTTTACGATCTCATTAACGTGTTCGACTTTGCCAAGCTGGCCCAGTCCAAGCTGGATCCGGTCGCCTGGGACTATATGGCCGAGGGATCGCAGGACGAGATATCCCTGCGCGACAATCGGAAGGCATTCGAGCGCATCATCATCAGGCCGAAGATTCTGACTGATGTCCACAAGATCGACCTCTCCACCGACCTTCTGGGCCAGAAGCTCGACTTTCCGATTTTCGTCTGTCCGGCTGGCGGAAAGAACTGTTTCTTCCCCAATGGCGAAGAGGAGGTGGCAAAGGGAGCCGCACATTCCAAGACCCTAATGATCACCAATGGGGGAATCGACGACTACTTGACCTCGGGTCGCGGACCGTCCAACTGGTGGCAGGTCACCACCGGTGGTCGGTTCCGGAATAGGAACACGATGCTCAACTTCGTGGAAAAACTCGAAGGCGTGGGAGCTGCAGGCATCTGCTTCACAGTAGACAATATGCACGTCTCCCATCGGGAGAGGAACATTCGCAACCGTCTGGTCCGGCGCTGGTGCGAGACCGGGGTCCCGCGGGATGCCGATGGCAACCTGATCTACAAGGAAGAGGACCGACCCTGGCGCACGGGTCGCTATCCAGCGCGTCCCACCCCCACCTGGGACACTGTTCGCCAATTGCGGGAAATGACCGATCTGTCGATTGTGATCAAGGGCGTCCTCACCGCCGAGGACACTGAGAAGTGTGTCGAGTACGGCATGTCGGCCGTCGTTGTATCCAACCACGGGGCCAGACAGCAAGACCGCCTGGGCATATTGGCGCAGGCTGATCCAGGCTCAGCGACTGAGGGTGCCCAAGAGCTTGCGATCTTTTCGAAAGGTCGGGCGCAAGACCCGGGGAGGGTCCAGACGTACTGCCGATGGTCAGCCACTTCCAGGACTTCCTCAGTGACCCACTCGACAAAGGCCGCCACCCGCTTGGCTTGGCATGAAGGACAAAAATATCTCGTTTTGCAAGAAAACGCTAAGAGCGCCTGGTGCGAACACTGCTGACATTTCAGACGGGAAAAACCATGGCGCAAGCGGCCACACTCCAAGAAAAGGTCGACGGTCTTCTCTAGCACCGGCCGCCAGGGTCCGTACTCGGCCTCATAGAAATAGGGGCAACTCTCCTTGAACTCTTGCCAATAGTCGTCCAGACACCGGCAGAAGGGGGTCTTCTCAGGATGGCGGGGCCGGTAGGGAGCCGTCCAGGACATTCCCTACCGGAAGCGAATGCGTCGTCAAACCTACGGGGGCAATACCGGAACAACCTGAGAAATCAGCCACCGAGAGGAGCAGAGACGATAGGCGCCGGTGGGAAGGGGAAAACGGACGCTAGGGTATTGGAAGCCAACTGAAGAGCTCGACAACCTGAATGTCCGCTTTTAGGTGCGGTTTCAACCGATCGACGCAACACATAGGTCATTTCGGACGCTGTTTGTAAGATCGGGTGTCGACTATCACAACCCAAGTCGACAGGAACCCTCAATCTCAACGTCAAGCCGCTCACTTCCTCGTCTCTCCCGACATCACCCTTTCGAGGGGGTGGGGGGGGGCTTACCGCCGAAGCCTCCCCGAGACCGCCGTTTTCGGAACACCAGGTTGTTCGGCGATGTTCCGTTAAGCTCCCCAGCGGGGTTCGGTCTCGGGGCCCTTGCTGACCGGGCCTTTGCCGAAGGCGCTCATTCTTGACTGGAACCGGAACAATTCGCGAAGACTCGAGATGTTCGTGTTGCCGGCGTGGCGGACCGATCGAGTCCTTGCGCAGCTACGCGATCCGGGCCGAAAGGGGTTACTTGAATCGAAAGGAATACAGGTCGGCATCCTGGATGACGAACCACAGGCGAACGGGTGTGTCAGGACCTGCATCGGATTCGCATCGGTATAACTCTTGGACCGCGCCCAGGTCACGGTGGCTGCAATCTCGTCTCCGAAGAGGATCGGCGATTCCTGCAGGGTGAATCCAGGCAGGGGCTTCCCCGCTGCATTCAGGATTTCGACCCGGATGCTGCCGGCAGCTGATGTGGCGTAGTTGAGGATCAAGCTCTGGCCCCGGAAGCGCAACGGCCTGGTCACGATTCCCCCCTCGGGGTAGCCAGCGTGGGCCGAGGCGAAGCCGTCGACGCGGATCGCGTAGGCGTAGAAGTGCTCGGGGGGAGTGTCGCCGAACTCAAGTGGCACGGCCTCGGACCAGTGGATCAGGTCGGGCGAGATCGCCCGGATCATGGCGCGCACGCTCTGGTTGTTGAAGCGGAAGTAGCAGCCATAGCGCCCCTCGCTCGCGGACCAGAAGATGATCTTGCTCGAGTCGAAGGCGCCGGGGAGCGTGTTCGTGAACACCGGCGCCTCTCGCCACTTCCTCCAGTGCAGTCCGTCCCCCCCGGCTTCGATCAGGGCGTCGTCGATGAACAGCTCGAGCCGCGAGCCGATGTCGACAATCGTGTCCTTGACGGGGGCGGGCCCGGCGATCTGCGCCGGGAGCGTGAGGCCGCAGGCGGCGAGCGAGCCCGCAAAGGGGGCGAGGCGGCTGCAAGTCTTCATGGTCATCTTCCTCCCGATGGCATCGAGCGGCTCGACGACGGGTGCGTCCGGGGTTGTCGGAAATCTGCCTTGAGCCGGATTCAGCTAGTTCGCATCCGGCCAGATGAAATAGACATACTCGTTGGTGTCCCGCCCCTCGTAGATGATGCTGTACACTGCCATCAGCTCATTGGGAACTTCGTCGTCGTACTTGTTGATGATGCAGTTTTGACTGTACCCGTCGGGGTGCTCCGTATCGCCACTGACGATGATTCCCTTTCCCCATCCCTCACCGTCATTCGACTGATAGAGAACGAAGTGATGGCCCCCGTCTTTACCGTAGCCTGATCTTCCCTGCAGGTAGTACTTGCCGCTGAGATAGGCCAGCTCCGGGTCCCGGATCATCTTGTCCACATAGGCCTTCTGCTGCGGACCCCAGGTGTGGCCTTCGTCCTTGCTGATGCAGTAGTAGAAATGGTGCTCGTCCTTCTCTGTGTAGGCGCCGGCCAGCAATCGGCCGTCCGCCATGTTGGTCATGGTGCCATACCACTTGTCGTCGTCCAGACTCATGGCGCTCCGCTTGCTCCAGCGGCGTCCGTCGTCCCGGCTGGCGTACAGGACGTGGGGACCAGCATCCTGTTCCTCACCCACGTTGCTGTCGACCATAACGTAGTTGGTCTCGCCCGCCACCGCCGTGGAACAGGGATATCCGGTGAAATCCCCATCCAGGGTCTCGTAGGCCGTCCAGGTCGCACCGTTGTCGTAGCTCTTGATGGTTCCCAGCCGGATCCTGCTGGCGCTTCCGCCGGTTCTGAAGTGGGTGAGGAACAGGATGATGGTTCCCTTCTCTGTGACCAGTCCCTCCTCCACCCAGACGGGATACTTCTGGTCTTTCGCGTAGGCATCGAAGCTGTACTGCACCTTGTTGTAGCGCTTCCAGGTGCTACCGCCATCCTTGCTGAGGGCGTACTCGCTCCAGCCATCTAGATTGTGGTCGCTGGTGTTGGCATAGAACGCCGCGATGTCGCCGTTCGCATATTCCATGCACACCGGTCCTCCGTGGGAGCATCTCCCGGGAGTGTCGTTCTTGAAATCGGCAATGACGTCGCCGAAGATGTCGTCCCCGAGTTTGGTTGAAGGGTCGTGGTCGTAGATCACGGCGCCATCTCTTGCACTTTTTCGGGAAGACTAACCTCTCTCCCAAGCAGCCTGCAACTGGAGTCAGGATTCGCCGCCGACCTTTCGTCCCTTCAAGCAGCATCCTACTGTTGCCACAGATTGCACCCACTGTCACGAACTGAGTCGACGCGGCCAATTCCGGTTCAAGGGGGGTGTTTCGACTGTCATGACAAGGAGGCCTTCGTCGAATCCCACCAGCATGCTCCTCACATCCTGGAAGACTGCGGGAGATGCCACAATGCCCACGGATCGACCTCTGCCTCCCACTTGCTCCTGCCGCGGGAGCAGGCCTGTCGGCTCTGCCACAATTGATTAGGAGGGCTACCGCGCAGACTCCTAGACCTTGATTCCGGCGTAGGAACAGCCCGGCACCAGAATGTCCGCACAAGTCTTGGTCGCGCGGTTCGAGCGAATCAGGCGTAGAGCGAATCGATACACGCCCTGCCCTTCACTTTCACCGCGAAGCTCCCAGCGATCATAGGCCTGACTGAATCCATTCTTGCCAAAAAGCCTTCGGGCCTTGCTGGGTGTGAACCAATGCATGGCGGGTGTCCTGGTGTGACCTACCAAGTGTGGTCTCGCTTCCTTTACCCAAGACATGATTCGACGCTTCCATGGGTCTGGGTACCAACCAAAAAGAGGAAACCCCCGAATCTCATTCTGAAAAGGAGACATCGAGCTGGCCGTATTGAACCAAAAAGCGCCGCCAGGCCTGAGCACTCTCCGAACCTCTGCGAACGTCTTTTCCAGATCCTCGACATGTTCGATGCCCCCTGCGGCGTGAACGAGATCGAAAGTGTCACTGCTGCAGGGGATCGACTCCGCCCGGCCGGCGAACACTTCGATCGGAATCCTCAGATGTTCCGATAACCTGCTTGCGTTCTCTCGAGCCTCTTGCCAAGGCTCGACACCAATAGCCTTGTGACCGAAGCCATGGCAAACCGCGACAAAACTTCCAGCGGCAGCTCCCAGGTCGAGTATCTTGGCGTTCGCTGGTAGTCCGTAAGACTTTCCCAGCCGAGACAGGATGCTCTTTGCCCACGCCTTCTCACGGTCAAGGTCGGACAGAATCTCTTGAAATGAGCGTTGTTCGGTGGCTTTGCACTTACTGCGTCCAATCATGGTGGAACTGTTTCCTATACCCGATCAGGCAGATTTCTCCCGATCTTGTCCAGTAAGCGAGCCTTGATGCCTCAAACAGTCTCTGCCGCGAACAGATCCCCCAATAGTGAGGTTGGCAGCAATTGGATGTCAATGGTCCTACCTAGTGAGGCATGGCCTCAGACCAACAGGCAGCATGTCTATTGTAGGATGGGCACTCCTGCCCGTCGCGGATACTGGCGGGCAAGAGTGCCCATCCTACAGGTCACTGTTCTGTCAGATCTTATTTCTTAACGCCCCAAACCTGACTCAAATTCAACGAAGAACTTCAGACAAACCTTCCTAGCCCGAGGGCCACAGGCCTGGACACCTGGAGCCTACAGAATGTCAGGCACAGGTACTTGCGTATCTATCCGGGAACCCTAGAGAATGGGATCGAGGGCCTTGACGATTGAGGAACTCCAGGGCTATCAAGAAGCGTGCATCTGCGGCGAAGAGACAGCCCTCGATCAGTCGGCCCGAAGTGATTAGGAGCACTGCATGTCCATAGAAGACCGAATCCCTGACAACCTGGTGACGACCGACTGGGCCTCACTCAACACAGCCCAGAGAATCAAGCATTTAGAGATTGAGGGGTACGTCCTGATCCTAGATTTACTATCTAAGGATCAGGTAGCGACCATCAAAGAAGAGCTCGATCGACTTCCCACAACCGCGACCGACTACAGCGAGAACCAGCGGGGATACTCCCACGTCCAGTGGACCGATTCCCCGAATGCAATTGACGTGATCGGCCTTCCGGCGATGGCGGACTTCCTGGCCGCACTGTTCGGGGACGAAATCCTTTGCACTTCCTGCGTCTTTTCCGTTTCTAAACCGGGACATCCCGGCATTGCCATCCACACCGATTCCCAACCCTACGGATCCGCCATATTAGGCTTGCATGCCAGTGCTCCCAAGCTGGTACGGGTTCTCTACTACCTCGACGATCTCACCCCCGAGCGCTCGCCCCTGAAGATGATTCCGCACTCGCACCTGTCTCTACACGCGGACGCCAACCCCTATAACCGGTTCCTTAGCCACCCCGAGGAGGTGATGGTAACCTGTAAGGCAGGATCGGCGGCCATCATCAACCAGCAGGTCTTTCACGGCAACTATCCCAATCGCAGTCAGGAGGACCGACGCATGCTGGCCGTGGCATATCGTCCGGCCTGGGCAGGTCCGATCTTTGAAATACCCGATTGGGATCAAGAAAGCGTGGCCGCTCTACCAGATCACATCCGGCCCTTTTTCAAAAGTCTCAATACACGGAAGATCGACTTCAACGTGGGGAATCGACCTCCGAATATGGCGGAGGAGGCCCCGGGGATCAATCCCAGCCGCTGGGATGTCTGAATCGGAGCTGGCTGTTTGGGTCAGGGGGAATCAACTTTGACCGGTATGATACGGCTCTCCGTAGTTGATCATCACGCTGCTCGCCGCGCCGTCCCTGCCGATCGTGACGATGTAGAGCCGATCGAACTCGTCCTCGTTGATCGCGGAGTTCGGTTCGCCGCCCAGCAGTTCGACCATCGATGGGGTGGTTGTGCTGTGACCAACCACTAAATGTCGGCTCCCTAACTTGCGCAGTATCTCGACTAGAGCAGGCAGATCTCGGGGATCATACAGCTCCACTTCCAGGCCGTACCCGGCAGCGGTGGGTGCGGCCGTCTCGCGCGTCCGGATGTAGTCGGAACTATGGATGTATTCGATCTTTGCGTTACGCAGAATGTTGGCCAGGATGACGGCCCGCTCGCGCCCGGCAACGGACAGCTGCGGATCCTTTCCGCGGTCGGATTTCTCGCCATGACGCACGAGGAATACAACCAGAGACTGACTTGTAGACGCGGGAAGAACGGTATCTGGAGTCGATGAGCAGCCGATCGACGTGATTGTTAAGAGTAGCGTGGCAACCGTGGCCATGGACAGTCTTGTCATGGTTGTGTCTCCCTCAAAGAGGCGAGCGCCAAGCAGAACGTTGTACTAGCCAGTCTCAGCTCTATAGTTCTGCAATGCGTTGGGATGATCGAGGGTGCAGGTGTGGGCCCAGACCCTGCTTGTTCCCTTCCATTCCCAGGCTGACTTTATTGCCTGAGACAAGAAGTGGCCCCTAAAGCCTTGGCCGATGAACTTGGGCGCCAGACCGAAGGAGGCGATCTCTACATCGCCATCACCTTGCTGTTGTAGCTCATAGTATCCAGCAGGGGATCCTCTGTAATAGGTGACCCACGTTCTACGGTAGTCGTTCTCTACGTAGGTTTCCCACTGTCCATCTGACCAGGAGAGCCGATCCGTCCACTCCCAGGCTTCGCCTACCAGCTCATACAAGAACCGATTGAACTGAAACTGTTGGATGTCACATTCTTGCGTTCGCAATTCTTGAGATCCCTTCTTGCCTTTAAGCGAAGAGGAGAACTTCATTTCCAGGTAGTAAGTGGTGACTTCGTTCATGATTCGGATGTTCGCATTTATAGTCGGCAATTATTGATCCGAGTTTCCAGAATCGCCGTTGCACCGATTGCTTCCAACCGGTCCATCACGGCAATGAGTTCCTTACGTTCGACCATGACCTGCACGGCACACCAGTCTTGGTCTTCTAGCGCATTGATCGTCGGCGAGTTGAAGCCTGGCGTGATCTTCTCGGCGTCGGGCAACTTGGCTCGGGGAACGTTGTATTCCAGCAAAGACCAGCCACGCGCGATCACCACCCCTTCTAATCGCCGCACGACGCGATCCGCAACGTCCGCTTGCCGCGCAGCACGGTTCTGGACGAGTACAGTTTCGTACTGACTGATATCGGTGAGAATGCGCAGGCAATTCGCCGCCAGCGTGCTGCCCGTCTGCACCAGATCGACGATCCCTTCCGCCACTCCCAGCGAAATCATGATCTCGACGGAGCCGGTCAACGGGACTAAATGGACATTCGTCCCGAACTGTTTAAAGAACCGTTCGGTCACGTGCGTGAAACTGGTCGCCACCCGACAACCGGCCAAATCGGCAGGCGTCTGAAATACCGAATCTTCCGGCACACACACCGACAGTCGACACTTGCCGAAGCCCAACGCCAGCCGCTCGGTCAGATCGACTCCAGCCTCTTCAACCAGGTCGCCGCCTGTAATTCCCATATCGATCGCGCCTTCGGCACACAGCACTGGGATGTCGTCGGCGCGGAGGAAAGTGATGTCTACCGGCAATTCGCTGATGCGGGCAAACAGACTCCGCGTTTGACGACGAAAGCTAAGTCCCGCTTGACTCAACAACTCGGCGGCGGCCTCAGCCAACCGCCCCTTGCTCGGCAACCCTATCCGCAGGTTACTCATCAGACACCCCTCTCGCGTCGCGCGCGGCCTTCTCGTCCAGGCCCGAGACCCCAAATCGCCGCTCTAGCTCCGCCTCGAGCTGCTCCAGAGGAATGCCACAATGGCCCAGCAAGACGAACAGGTGATAGATCAGATCGGCCGCCTCATGGACGACATGTTGCTGCCGGGTATCGGCTGGCTCGGTGCCGGCTCCGACGACCTCGTTGGCCTCCTCGATGATCTTGCTGCCGATCTTGGCAACACCCCCTTGAAACAGGCTCGCCGTGTATGAGCATGCAGGCGGATTCGCCTTGCGGGCTGTGATTACAGACATCAACTGCGAAAATACGCTGGAATTTGATATCGCCATGTCGCTTTCTCCGGAACGGCCTTCATCGGGCAGAAAGCCAGGATACGAGGGGCAAGGAGCTCTAACACTTCCCTTGAGATTAACTGAGAATCGGGACCTTGAAACCTGGCTCAGGAGTCTACCATGGCATGGATCGCTTGCTGTAGCGGCGTCCTTTATCCGCGGCTTTTTGATTTCCCGAGCCAATCATTACCCCTTCGTCTATCATCCGCTCCACCGAGTCTGGAGCCACGCCGTTCAGAAAAGGGATCTTGGCGGCCTTGCAGGCGGAAAAGACACGCTCACGAGCTTCCTTCATCACCTTTACGTAGTTTTCGCCCTGGCGTCCGGGGAATCCCCAGGACATGCCCATGTCGCTGGGACCCCACTCGGCGAAACCTATGCCGGGTACCCTCACACTCGACTCGGCATTCTGGAGTGCGTGGCGATCTTCGATCTTTAGACCCAGCAGGATCTCGCCTTCGGGATTCAGCGGCCAGGGATCGGCGATCTGGAGGTATCTGTTGGTGTCGATTCCCCAGATCTGGCTGGCGAAACCCTGTCCCCCACTGCCTCTCAAGCCTTCCTTGAGGCCGTTTCCTACACGGCCTTTGTGAAAGGGGTATCGGGCTGCCTCCACAAACACGCGGATTGCCTCCGGGGAACGCGCGTGGCAGAGCAAGATCCCATGGGCTCCGGCCGCCAGGACCTGCTGCACCATCCAGTAGTTCGCCTTCATAGTCGCTTCGTCGATTCCGCCTACGGGCAGCGTGCAGATGACCGCAGGGGTTCGATGTCCACTGCGGGTGGGACCTCCATCTACCAGACCCTGCATGAATCTCCGCAGGAGAGTCACGTCGTAGGCTCCGTGCTCCATCTCGTAATTGATGTAGTCGGCCCAGGTTTGTGCCAATCGCTTGCCTTCCTCGTAGCCTCCGTGGGCACCCGTGTAATAGATGGGCTGCCCTTGCTCCAGGAGCTCGATCGCCTTGTTGACTCTTTTCGCCTCGGCGGATTTGCCTGAGGGATTGACAGTCGAAAGGCCGGCGGCGTAGGTTGAGACAATCAGAAGCGTAAGCAGTCTCGGCTTTTTCATGATTTCTCCGTCGAGGAGGCTGTGGAAAATTTTGCTGAGGGAACGTCAGAGACGAGTTCCCACGTCCCTCCAAACAAGCTTACATCGAACGGGAGAAACCTTGAAGCATGGGCAACAAGATTGTCCGGATAGGCCGACTCTGCAGACTGGGGTTGGAGCCCCAACTAAACGAAGAAGAAAATCATGAAGCCTCTCCAGAGACTCGGGATCTTCATCTCGATCAATATCTTTGTAGTCACCCTGGTCCAGAGTCCCTTGATGGCCTCGGACGTGAGAGTTCTGGTTTCCCCTGATCAGAAGAAGCAGCTTGCGGAATTGGAACGGAGCCTACCCAATCTGGAACTGGTCGCGGCGAAATCGGATCAAATACTGGATGTTATCGGCGATTGTGACGCCATCATCGGTCTGGGCTATGGCGGCGATCGTTCCCGTCAGATCATTCAAGCAGGGAAGAAGTTGCGGTGGGTGCACAGCACTAGCGCGGGTGTGGAAAACACCGTGTGGATTCCCGAGCTGAAAGACAGCGATATCATCCTGACCAATGCCAAGATCTTCCAGGGTCCGGAGATCGCCGACCATGCTTTCGGATTGCTGTTGACCCTGACCCGCAACCTGAAACAGTTCAACCGGCGGATGGATGAGGGCTGGGAAAGGATTACCCCAGATTTGCCCATCATCGAACTGCGACACAAGACCATTCTGATCGTTGGTCTTGGGGGGATTGGGACTCAGATCGCCCAGCGGGCTTCCGCCTTCGACATGCGAGTTCTGGCCGTCGATCCCAAAGATATTCCTCTGATGCACATCGTAGAGCGCGTCGTCAGGCCAGATCAGCTGCACGAGGTACTTCCTCAGGCCGACGTCGTCGTCAGCTCGGTCCCCCATACCGCTGCGTCCGAGGGCATGTTCGGCAAGAACGAATTTGCCTTGATGAAGGACGGCGTCTATTTCGTCAACGTCTCACGTGGGAAGGTGGTCCAGACAGAGGCCCTGGTGGAGGCCTTGAGGTCGGGCAAGGTCCGGGCTGCAGGCCTGGACGTGACCAACCCCGAGCCGCTACCCAAGAACCATCAACTGTGGAAAATGAACAACGTCATCATTACACCCCATATTGCGACGGTTTCGATTCAATCCCGCACTCGACTTCTCGAACTGATTCGCAGCAATATCGAGCGCTTTGTCACCGGGCGACCCATGCTGAACGTCGTCAACAAGGCAGCCGGGTTCTAATCTAAGCTTGAAACTTCAAGAATTCGTCGCACGTCTGAACGTCGCACGTCTCCTGTCCTCCGAAGGTGCCGCCAACGGGTGAGCTACCAGCGTGCCGAAGCCAAGTCCGACAGAGCCGCGAACGACTTGAGCCGTTAGCAAAATGAGCCCAGGTTCCGAGGAGAGAGCCGGACAACAGCACAAATCCCCAGTAGCCGGAAGTTTCCTTCTCGAATGGGGCAGCACCGCTGGGGGGGACTGACCTGAAACTTCATTGGATAGGAAATCATGCAGGAGCAGCCGTTTGACAGAGCCGTGACTGCGAAGGAGCGGCACCGGCATACCAATGCCGGTAAACAACGAACCTGGCAGACAGTGACCCGAGGACACTCTTCTTTTAGACTCGCCACACGCCCCGATCGGTGATCGGGGCCCGCTCCCTCACGGTCACGGCTCTGTAAGCACGCCGAAGCAACGGAGAGGCGGGATCTTCACCCTTGAGGAAGGCATCTGACGAAAGAGCAAAACAGCGCCGTGAACGGGTGAACTACCAGCGTTACAACGCTAAGTCCGTCAGAGCCGCGAACGACTTGAGCTGTTGGCGACATGAGCCCCGGTTTTGAGGAGAGAGCCGGACAACAGCACAATCTCCGCTATCCCGACCCCAAGTCAAGGCTCGCAGTTGGACGCTTCGTAGCTTGGGATGGGTTGGCCTTTCATATCTCAGACCTCGACCCGGATCGAGCCTTGCCCTCTGGGGGCATTGGAGAACAATCCTGCCCAGGTGCTGTTCATTCCCTGCCTCCTGATGAGATCAAACTTTCTTGTTGTGACGCCGACGAAGAAGTCTTTGCTACTGGGAGAGCCAGTAGGTGAGCGCCGCGAAGAGGGCAGCTAAAGGCAGGGTGATCAACCAGGAAATCAGGATCGCCTGGATTGTTCGACGCTTCCCCTGCCGGGTGGCTAGCCCGAGGCCAAAAAGGCTACTGCATGAAACGTGTGTGGTGGATACGGGAATTCCCCAGCGCGACTCCACTACGACCAGAAACGCAGTCACCAGATTGGCGGCGAACCCCTGCCCGTGGTTCATTCTGGTAATGCCGGTGCTCATGGTCAGGGCCACGCGGCGGGCGTTGAGGAGCCCCCCAATCGCCATCGTCACTCCCACTACCAAGAAGACTCGGGGCGAGGCTCATCCCGAGCCCTGAGGCCGCGATCAGCAGAGCAACTATCTTGGGTGCATCGTTGAGTCCTCGGGCAAAGCCAACCACTCCGGCAGAAAGGAAATGGAGATGGTCCAAGATCGATTGGGCATCAATGCCAACCAAGCGGCCCTGATAGCGCTCCCTGCAAGACTCCATTTGTCCCACAATGACCCTCAAACCGGTTGACTGAAGCACTGCGCCTCCGCTCGGCTGAAGTTGAACCGGTTGAGGCTCTTCTCCTTCGACACAAAGGCACATGCGTCGCTCTACGCCCATCCGCAATCGCGCAGCTCGAAAGAGAGGGTAAACACCCGCCGCCAGAACCAGGCTCAGCAGAGGGCTCAAGCCAAGGGGAAGAAAGAAGCTCGTACCCAATCGGCTCAAGTCGACCGAACCGGCGGCAGTGAGCCCAGCACACCTACCAAAGCTCCAGTCAGAGCGTGGGTGGTGGAGATGGGCCATCCTGTCAGGGTCACCAGCATCACCGTGATCGCCGCACCAAGGCCGACGGCGAACAGAAACGAAGGGTCGTGCGTGAGCGTCTCTGGCACCAATCCCTTTCCGCTAAATGCCTTCACCAACCGGCCGGAGAGCAGCGCCGCTGCACAGGAACCCAGCAAGGTCGTCCCCGTTGCCCACCATAGGGCGTGGCGATAGTCGGTTGTACGACTGCCGAACAGAGTTGCCACGCCTTTGAAGTTGTCGTTGGCTCCGTTGCGTAGGCCAGAAAGAGCATCACGCAGATCAGCCCAAACATCATCGTCATCTGAAGTTACTCTACCCCAAGCTTACAAAAGCCAACAACATAAGCGATCGAGCCTGTCGGGAATCATACCGGGTGCTCACAGACCGAACTTGCGCTGCTGGGAGCTGCTCGCCTAAACTTCTCCGGTTGCCCGTCCATCGTCGCATTTGTCATGTTGGGGACAGGGGTCCCAACCGCCGTTTCTCGGAGCGGATCATTGATCGAGGCGATCCTTTAATCGGGCACGATCCGGTGATGCCAGTTGCTACCGAAGGGCAGGGCATCAGGACCAGCCGCCCATGATACCAACCAGTGCCCTGACCTTCTGCGTAGCCCTGGTGATTGCGGCCATCTTGACCCCAATCGCCCGAAGCCTGGCGCTGCGACTAAAGATTCTCGATCAGCCCGACCCTCGCAAGATCCACTCGAGTCCGAAACCACTTCTTGGTGGAGTAGCCATCTATCTTTCGGTAGTTCTAAGCCTGCTTCTGGTAGTCGAGGCACCACTTCGGATCCAGATAATTTCCCTGGTAGCAGCTGCTACAGTGCTGGTCGCCGTTGGTTTGGCTGACGATTGCATTTCTCTGAGCGCCCGCCTGAAACTGTTTCTTGCCATCCCCATGGCGGGGTTGATCCTCGCAATCGGAGGATTTCGGGTCACCACGTTCCCCCTGGGCAGCCTCCTGGACAGCTTACCTGGGGTGGCGCTTGTCTTCAGCTATCTGCTCACAATTCTTTGGGTCGTTGCGATCACCAGCGCCTTCGCAATCCTCGACCATATGGATGGACTGTGCGCTGGATTGGCTGCCCTGGCATCTTGCTTCTTCTTGCTTTTTTCTCTCATGCACGATCAGGTTCTGGCCAGCCTTCTGTCAGCAGCCATGCTGGGTGCCAGCCTGGGTTTCTTGAAGTGGAACTTCAAGCCGGCAACCATCTTCATGGGTGACAGTGGCGCCATGTTTGTGGGATTGATGATGTCCGCCATGGGCATCATGCTTGGATTCAACGACATGACAATTCAAACCGGCTGGATGATTCCCATTCTAATTCTCGGCATTCCGATTTTCGATAGCACGCTGGTTGTCATCTCCCGCTCCCGTAGAGGGCTCGCACCCTCGCAGTCTCCCGGCAAGGATCATACCGCCCATCGGTTGGCAGCTCTGGGTTTGGGCGAATACAAAGCGGTCCTTATTCTTTACGGGTGCGGCCTGGGTCTGGGAGGAGCTTCGCTATCGATCGCCTGGTTCACCACGATACAGAGCTGCCTCCTCTTTAGCGCACTCCTCCTCTGCTGGGTTCTGGCCGTAGTTTGGCTAGAGCGCACACCCTATGAGCGGCAGGAGTCGGGATTGAGCAAATGACAGCCAGGGACTCTTCCAAAAAACCCGAATATTGCCTTGTTTTACATTGGGGGCTATAATTCGGAGATCTTCCGACGCATATCGAACCAAGAGGCTCAGCCATGACCAAACTTCATCGACGTGATTTCTTGAAGGCACTCCCTGCCAGTGCTGCCGCGCTAGGACCGGCGACACAAGTTCTCTCCAAGCACCACCAGCAGAAGTTGGCTATTGGTCTTGGCTTCAGCCTGTACAACACCCGAAGCCTCCGCACCCCAGAGGCCATGAGGATGTGCAAACAGGTGGGCTACGATGATGTGGAGCCGGCAATCTATCCTGGTTGGCAGGATGACCCCATGGTTCTTTCCAAATCCGCCCGCAGAGAGATCGCCCATCTCTTCGCCGAGTTGGGTTTAGGCCTGAGCGGACTGGACGAGGACCTCAGAGTCGACGTGGACGACGCAACACATCGGGAGAATCTGGAACGAATCAAACGGGCGGCACAGCTCTGGCGTGACATCTACCCCTTCTGGGCTCGCACCCCGAGCCGCCGCAATCGTCTTCCGGTGCTGGTTTTGACCCTGGGCGGGAAGATGGCGGAATGGGAACAGGCGAAACATCGGATGGCTGAGCGACTGCGAGGGTGGGCCGAGGTGGGCGAGTCCCACCAGATCCTGCTAGCCATCAAACCCCACGTCGGCAACGCCCTGCACTCCCCTGAGGGAGCGCTCTGGCTGATGCAGCAGGCCGCAAACCCATGGGTCAAGATCACCTACGACTACAGCCATTTCAGGGCTATGAACTACGACATGGTGGACTCTATTCGGCTTCTGGGATCACACGCCGTTTTTACACACGCCAAAGATGCCACCACCGAAAATGGAAAGACGCGTTTCCTGATGCCGGGTGACGGAGACACCAATTACGTCACCTATCTCAAGGAGCTTCAGGCTCAAGGATATCGGGGATCTGTCGTCCTTGAAGTGAGTGGACAGATCCACAGGAAGCCGGGATACGACCCGGTAGCGGCCGCCAGGCACTGCTATAAGAGCCTTTCCGCTGCCTTCGAAAAGGCCGGGGTCGCCAGGGCCTGACAAGATCGCCTGAATCCCAGCTCATAGACCGGCGCCGCTCACGAGCCACGATTCCCAAGTGGCCGCGCCCTTTGAAACTCGGGATTTAGGATTCGTTTGTATCTTGGAACTCTCTTGGCCCTACTGAACTCTCTCAGATACGGGTTTCATTTGATTGAGAGTGACTGAAGCTTCTGCTGCGTACTGCTGGAGCTGGGTGTTCAGCTTTTCATTGAGTACGACCACAGAGCGGATACTCTGGTAGTCCAGCGGCTCTTTCTCCCCTTTGTCATTGATCACGAAGGCGGGGTTGTTCTGGACTATGAAAGCCAGCAGCTGGATCAGAAAGTTGCACTCTCCTGCCAGGAACTCCCATCGAAACTCCTTGCTGAGGAACTCCTGGATCTTCCGATTCTGTTCTTCTTGAGTTTCATCCATACACTGCTCTCCGATTAAGTCGAGAACGCCTCACAGCTCTCGGTAGGATTCGGCATAGATTCGTTTGAGAGGGGCCAGACAATAATTCTCAATGAGATCGAATAGAAGGCCTCTCCGCTTCATCAAGCGTTCCCTGTGACTCGGATTGAGGGCAAAACCAAGCCTGATAATATCGGCTTTGTCCTTGCGAATGTCCAAGGATACGGAGTGGGACATTCGGGGGTCGAAGTGAACTAGGTCTGCATACGAAAAGTGGTCGAACTCTGGATCGGTCCATGGCTTCTCGTGACGGCTGCCCCAGTAGTAGGCTTTCAGCTTCTCGACGAAGAGGTCATAGTCGAATCCTGCAGACTTGTTGTTGACGCTGGCCTCGATCATCAGCATCCCATCCGTGCTGTAGGCCCCTAGACCATAGGTAACATCGAGTTCCTTTCGCCGTGCGAACTTGACTCGATGGTTCCCCTTTCGATGGAAGCGTTTGACTTCGGGCTCAACACCGAGCTGAAGGCTGTCCTCCTGGGTTACATAGTTTTCCTTTGAACGTTCGTACCAGTCGTCGATGATTTCGTGAGCAATCTTGTCCAGGTGTTTGAGAGTGCCGTCGCGTGCGTCCATGGTCCCGCGTATTGTCACAGAATTGTTTCGTGAAAGTAAATATTGTAAATTGGGTTAGATGCGCGAGCTTCGCATTCTCCTCTGCTGTGGCTTCTGGTTTCTGAGTTCTTTCCAACAAGCTCCAATCCGGGTCGAGGTAGAAGCGGTCAACGTTCTGGTCTCTGTAACGGATCGAAAGAACAGGTTTGTTACCAATCTGGGTCAGAACCGATTTCATATCTACGAGAACGGGGTACGCCAGCGCATCACCAACTTCAAGCACGAAACCGAACTTCCTCTGCGGATCGCGCTCCTGATTGATACCAGCTCCAGCGTCCGCCTGAAGCTAGACTTCGAGAAAAAGGCGGCCACCCACTTCCTGCGCATGGTTATGCGACCGCCAGACCGTGCCCTTTTGGTTGAATTCGATTCCGGCGTGTCCTTGAGGCACGACTTCACTGCCAGTACCGGAGCGATTTCAAAAGAGATACGGGCACTTCGAGCGGGCGGTGGAACCGCTCTTTTGGATGCTCTTTATACCGTCTCGCGGGAAAAGATGACGGATCCCGGGTCTCGTCAGGCGATCGTGATCCTCTCTGACGGTGTCGATCAGAACAGTCAGCACACACTGGAAAACATCGTCGAAGCGGTCCACCGTTCAGGCGCAATGATCTATGCCATCGGGACCACCCGCTTCGGCGCTGAAGTTCAAGAGGTGGGTGAAAAGACGCTCGAGAAGCTGGCTGATGAGACTGGCGGCAGAGCCTTCTTTCCCTACTCCACCGAAACGCTAACACGTGCTTTCGAGGTGCTCAACGAGGAGCTGAGAAGCCAATACAGCTTGACTTACGTTCCCAGAAATATGGCCAAGGATGGCACTTTCCGCAAGTTCGAGGTCAAGCTGATCAAGGGGAGAGGGCTCTCTATTCGTCACCGGAAGGGATACTACGCCGCTACCGCCGAGTCCGACTAAGAGTCTGCGCGGCAGGAATGATCATAGCGAGAAAGCAGGGGAATCGAGGCCAGATGTTCTCGATTTCGAGATGCATAGTTGTTCTATTCGTCGAAAAATCGGGGAAATATAGGCTGATTCTACCGTTTTCTCCGCAGATCAGTTCCTACCGCGATCCACAATGTCTAACAGCGCGGGGAGACTGCGGATGATCCAGCGTGGCGGTCGAAGCGGAGCTTCCTGATTCCTTCGTTCTGAAAGCCAGGCCACCTGAAACCCTGCCTCCACCGCACCGACCACGTCGGCGTCGGGATCATCTCCCACAAACAAGCACCGTTTCGGATCGAATCCTGTCTCTCGAATCAGAATCTCGAAGAACTTCTTGGCCGGCTTTCGCCATCCCATCTCATCCGAGATAAAAACCGATTGGAAGTACGGCTCCATCTCGAATTTTAGCAATGCCCGGCGCAGCGTAGGTGCATCGTCGAAGTTGGAGGCCAGAATCAGCTTCTGGGTCTTCAGCTCTTCCAATACTGCCCGTCGCTCTTCCGGGAGGAACATGGCACTGAAGACCTGCTCCATGTGAACCTGTGACATCAATCCTGAAGCCTCCCGATCGAGCCCAAGGCTCCGGCCCAGGACTTCGAATCGCTGCAGGCAGGAGTACTCGCGATGATCTCGGCTTCTCAGCTCCCCCATTAGACGCTGCGACTCAAGATATTCCTGATGGAAGCGAACGAAATCACACTCGGTCGGATACTCTTCCCGCAGCCGACGGAAGACTTCCGGACTGGTGCTGTAGCTCTGTTTCCCCTCGAATTCCAGCCGGGGAAGACAGCTGCGGTCGAAGAGAATAAGAGTGTTGAAGAGATCGAAGAAGATCGCTTGGCGGGAAAACCCTCCAATTGGGGTCACAAGAGGAGCTCTCTCAATCGCTGCGGCACCAACTTCTTCGAATCGGTTCGGTAGTCCCAGGCGACCTGGATCGTTTGTGCGGTCGCGATCAGACGTCCGGAATTCTCGTCCGTGATCTCGTAATCGAAGTCGAAGCTGGATGTTCCCACCCGGGATACCCAGATTCGGGCGAGGAGTCGGTCATTCCAAGTGGCCGGAGAGCGGAATTCGCAAGTAGCCTTTGCCGCGATCATCTCCAGATCTTGGATCTGGGTGGCTCCCATGAAATGCCGATAAAAGGCTACCCGAGCCATTTCCAGGTAGGTGAAGTAGACGGCATTGTTCACATGCCCCATGCTGTCCATGTCCCGAAATCGAACTTCGATCGGGACTCCGAGTATCTTGGGGCTGGATGTTTCGGGATTCATCTCCCTTTCCTCGGCAGGTCGGTCGAACTCAAAGCGTCTCTTCTGGTTGTCCAGGCTAGCCGACCGCAGCCGAAGTCTCCTTCAACTGTGGCTCGAGCTCGACTTGCAGCGCCAATACCAGGCGGTTGACCAAGTTGAAGAAACCAATCAGGGTGATCAGCTCAACTACCTGGTCCGAAGTGTAGTGGTTGTTCAACTGGGTCCAGAACTCGTCTGAAATGTCGTCAGGTCGGGAGGTGATCAGTTCAGCCAACTCCAAGGTTTCCTTCTCGTAGTAGACAAACAGCTCACTCTCGGCGTATGTCTCCATGGCATCGATATGCTCTTGACTCCAACCCGAGTCCAGGGCTTTTGGGGTGTAGTGGGCAATCGTGTAGGGACATTTGTCCAACTTGCAGGTCTTTAAGATGACCAACTGCCGAATCTTTTCGCTCAAACTCGTTTCGCCGGTGACCGTCTTATAAAGATCCGCCACCGCCCCAACGAAGTTCTCGCTGTGGGCCCATGTGCCGATGAAGTTGGGCACGAAGCCAGCGGTACCTTCGACCTCCGCATAGATGGTCTTGACCTTCTCACTGGCGGCAACTAATGGAACGGGAAGATACCTGGGCATATTTCTTTCTTCCTCCTTACGACAACGGGGCTTTCACGATTTGCTACCCCAAGGGCTCTGTGAACTTTTCATCGGCGACCAAGGGACTCTAGCGCAAAGCTGAGCGCCAACTCTGCGAAGTTATTCATGCACCAGCCCTAAACGAAGCAAACTGTCGATCGGCCAGGTAGCTCGAGCGTACCAGGGGACCACTTTCAACGTGCTCGAACCCCATATCCTGTCCCACCTGCTTCCAGTGCTGAAATTCCTCTGGATGATAGAATCGGTCGACCGGCAGGTGCCAGGAAGAGGGCCGAAGATACTGCCCCAGGGTCAGGATACCGACTCGGCGGTTCACTAGGTCCGCCATGACACTCCGGATCTCGTCTTCCTTCTCTCCCAGGCCCAGCATCATTCCGGTCTTGGTCACGACATCGGCAGAGATCTCACGCGCCTGTGACAACACATTCAATGACAGCGCGTAATCGCCGCCGCCACGGGCCGAAGGGTAAAGTCGGGGAACCGTCTCGATATTGTGGTTGAGAATGTGGGGACGCGAGTCGAGCACGACCCGAAGCGCGTGCTCAGATCCCTTGAAGTCGGGAATCAGCACCTCGACAACACAGTCCGGGTGGAGCCGTCTAATCTCCGAAACAGTCTCAGCAAAGGCCGCGGAACCCCCATCTTCGAGGTCGTCTCGATCGACAGAGGTAATGACGGCGTGCTGAAGTCCCATGACGCGCACTGCCTCGGCCACCCGCCGAGGCTCCTGGCGATCCAGTTCCCGGGGTGCCCCCTTGGAAACAGCACAGTAGCGACACCCGCGAGTGCAGATCTTCCCCAGGATCATGAAGGTTGCGACCCCGTGATCCCAGCACTCTCCCATGTTGGGACAGTGAGCCTCCTCACACACGGTGTGCAGTTTGAGGTCAGCCAACAACCGCTTGAGGTCGTGCACTCCCTCGCCAAATGGCGCCCGCACCTTGAGCCAGGGAGGGTGTCGTGGGGAAGCTGATTTCTGGCTAGTTTTCTCCATAATAGCGATTACATTAACAGATTTGTTTTGCCCCTGCAGAAGGCGGTTGATAGCCCCAACTCTTTCCCTTTCTCTTGCCCTTGCCTTTGCCTTTGCCTTTTCCTTTTCGAAATCATGTCAATACTGATCGGGAGATCAAGAGCCTTGAAGCAACCAAAGGGTGAGGGCAGAGCAAGGGCAGAGGCAAGGACAAGAGTTGGAGAAAGTAAGGATAAGACTCAGCCGGGAAGCTTGATTTCGAAAATGGTCATGAGCTGTGCCAGCACTTTGTGAATCTCGAATGCCTTTCCAGCGGTCCGGTTTTCGGTCGCGATCCTTTCGCGGCGAGGTCCATCTTGAAACAGAGCGGCGATCGCTTCGGGCCAGGATTCAACGTCGGGCAGCGATTCACACCAGCGAAGGTTCTCATTCCCCACCGCCTCGGCGATACCACCTGAGCGAGGGCCGGCACCGAAGAGAACCGGAGTTCCCAGCGCAGCAAAGGTAACCGTCGAACTGCTGATGGCTTCAGTGAAGTTCGTTCCCTCTTCCAAACCAGAACCCATCACCATCAGATCGGTCCTTGTGGCCAGTGCCAGCACCCTGGGGAAGGTAAGCGCGCCCACCCAGGCGCGACCGTTCGCGGCGTGGGCCGCAAGGACCTGCTCTACCTTCGATCGCTCGGGACCGGAGCCGGCCATGACGGCGAGGAAGGATGAGTCCAGGTTCAGAAGCTTATCAATCACGTTCGCGACCTTGAGGGCACCCTTCTCGGCTGCCATCCTACCCGCAAAGATAACCAGTTTCTGGCCCGCGTTATTTGAGCGTGGGAAAAGCCCCTTGATCAGTTCCTCGGCGTCGGCATCGAAGGTCTCCGACGCGAAGGGATGGAAGGTCACCGGCGCCACCACACCCGTTACGGGAATATCGAGCTCGACCGCCAGATCGAGAAGCCAATGGGACACGGTGTAGATCCCGTTACATGCGTCCAAAGCTCGGCGGTAGCGCTGACCTGCAGCCGTGCTTCCCCACAACTGCGTCAGGACCAGGGTGTCAGTACCGCGCAGCAAGCTGACCACTGGCGTTCTGCTAGGCAGACAGACGTTCACAACGTCAGCAAGGTAGCTGAGTGGTGAAATGGCAAGTACCCCACAAACGCCCTCCGGGTTCTCCTGAAGCACGGCGTCTACCGCGTCGGCGACAGAGCAGGAGCTGAGGCTATGGGGGACCTTTTCCATGGCCTCGTACTCAACCTCTATCCGTCGATACAGGGGAGTGGACACAGGAGGCGTGATGTCGACGCTGTGGCGGGGACCCTCATCGGTAGTGTGGGTGATGTGTACCACCGGCACCTGGGCTCTGCCACCCAGAAACTCGGATAGCTGCCAGGCGAAGATACTGTGTCCTGAAAGATAAGAGGCGGGATTCCGGGAGATGATGATCAGGGGTCTGCTCATGGAGACGCCTCATCGATCAGCTCCCGGTATAATTCCACATGGTCACGGGCATATCGGCCCAACGTCAGACGCTCCGCCACCGCCCGGCCTGCGGCTGTCAGCCTGCCTCGAAATTCATCCGAGAGCAGTAGCGATTCGAGGCCTCCAACCAATTCCTCTATCGAGTCTGGGGAGAAAGTAATTCCGTTGACCCCACCCTGTAAGTATTCGACCAGGCCTCCGTCGTTTGCCACCGCCGCACAACAACCAAGCAGCATGCCCTCGAGATGGCAACGCCCCGCTCCTTCGTTGCGAGCCGGATAAATAACGACGTGGGAAGCAGCATAGAGTGAGCGCAGAGCCGCCGGAGCGAGGTTGCCGAGGAAGGATATCCGCTCCGCCACACCCAACCGCTCCGCCATCGCTTCGAGACTCTTCCGGTAACCGTGACGCTCTGGGAGCGTGGGACCCGGTAAGGCGAGATGCGGGACCAGACCGGAGTCCTGGATGGCCTGCCGCTGGATCAGCCAGTAAATCCCCTGGATTAGAAACGCGTGGTTCTTTCTGGGGATGAATCGGGCAGGATAGACTAGGAGTCTGTGTCCTGTGTCAGGTGCCAACTCCCGGCGCCACCTCTGGACTTGGTCGACATCGACCTCGGCGGGATTCCAGAAATCCCGATCCACAAAGAAACCCTGATAGTCTACCGGTCCCCCAGGAAGGGCCGCTGCGGAAAAACCACTGATCGCACAGGTTCGGTCCACCAGCTGGGTGGCCTCGCGGAGGATCTCCACCATCTCGGATTTGGCGGGCATCCCATCATGATGGGTGAGAACGCTGGGAAGCCCGTGCCGACGCGCCACGCGCAGCGCCACCACCTGTACCCAATGCCGGACGATATGGACGTGTAGAAGGTCCGGCTGCTCTCGCTCCAGCAGTTTCTCCAGATGCCGCTCGAAGGAAGCCAGAGCTTCCTCAGAATCCATCTCCGTCCGTCCCTTGCTGCGCATGGGAACCACACAGGGAAAAAGACGAATTCCGGTATCGGACTGGATCCATTCCTGCCCCCTCCGCTCGACCTGCCCAGACGCTTCCAACTCTCCCATATGCGATGTTCCAACCAGGAACGTCTGGATTACCTCTACGCTGCTGATCTTCACCAGGGCAGCATTCAAGGCCTGAAGATGAGCCATCATGCCGCCCGTGTTGACCAGATAGTCGTGGGAAAAGCGAAGGATCTTCACGAGGGGACCGTCACGGCAAAGCAGACAGAGGCTGGACCCTGACAGTGCATGGCTGCAATGTAATCGGCCCACTTCCGGAAATCAAGGCTGAGCGTAGTCTCGGATGAACCCATCGTCTAGGTTCTTAGGGTCTGCGCAAAAATAACTTGGCATTTTGGCATCTCATCTTCACACCATCTTCGGCCGCTCCTCAATCGCGAAATCCTCAACGTAGACCCCGCTACGCCTGCGGTTTCGCTCAATCGTTCGCGGCCACATCTGGTGCAAATCTGAGCGCCAATTCTACCAAGCTATTCTTGAGCAGACCCTTAACAAACTTGCAAACTCTATCGCGAGGGGTCTACGATGGCCGGCAAAGGTAACTCGTCAAGGACGGTGACATGCCCTCTCTCTCAGGAAAATCTACCCTTGCGCTGGGACTGCTGGCTACGATGAGCCTCACCATCGCAATTGGGGCTGCCGACACACCCATTCCCGACCTCTCAGGAAAGATCTTGACGGTAAAGGGACCCATAGAGCCCAACCTACTGGGGCCCACCATCATGCACGAGCACGTCTTGATCGACTACCGGGGACGACCCAAGAAACGGATCAAGAGCGCTACAGATGCGAGTTTTTACGAGGAATCTGTCTCCCTCGGCAACCTCAGCAAGATTCGGACCTGGGCGGTCGAAAACCAGGACAATCTCCTGCTGAGCGACATCGATCTGGCTCTCCGCGAAGTCCTGGGCTTCAAGCGCTGGGGAGGTAGTGGGATCGTCGACTGTACCAGCATCGGTCTGGGAAGGGACCCCTCGGGACTCCTCCAGGTCTCAAACGCCAGCGGTCTGCACCTGATCATGGGCTCGGGATTCTACCTGGAGAGCTTCCACCCGCCGGACATGGATCAGCGAACCGTAGGTGATCTAGCCGACATAATCATCCGCGACGTCACCGTCGGAGTCGCCGGGACCCCGATCCGCGCCGGCATCATCGGTGAGGTTGCGGTAGCCGGCGGATTGAAGGCAAGCGAGCTGAAGGGTGCCCGAGCAGCGGCCAGAGCCAGCCGCGCCACCGGTGCCGCGATCTCCTTTCACCATGGGGGAGCCGGAGAGGAGAAGTTCACTACTCTCGATCTGGTCGCCTCGGAGGGAGCGGACCTGAATCGGGTCATCATCGGCCACGCCAACCACATAGCGACCGATATTCCCTACATGAAGCGGTTGCTCGAGCGGGGCGTGTATCTCCAGTTTGATCTCTTCGGAGAGGTGATTCCGAGGCTGGGCCGTATCCACGACTACGAGGTCGCGCAATCCATCGTCCAACTGGTGAAGGACGGCCATGCCAATCGGCTGCTCCTTTCCCAGGACGTATGCGCCAAGTCCATGCTCAAGACCTACGGGGGCATGGGTTTCTCCTACGTCATGGAATTCGTGCTACCCGAGCTGCGCAGGTTGGGGGTAGCAGAGAACGCCCTCAGGCTGATCATGGTGGAGAATCCACAGCGGGTCCTGACCTTCGCCAAGCCCGGCTAATTCCCAAGATACAAGACGCAAGACACCCGAAACCTTACGCTGGATGGTGTCGCTGCTACTTATTGTTAGACCGCAAATCTACAGGCCGGCTAGGCAGCTGACACCCTGGTATTGGCCGGGAAACCGCCGATGGAGCCAAAAAAACAGGGGTTCCCGGATGAGAACTGCTTAGGGTCTGTCTCAGTATGCAGCCACGTGCGCTTCTGCTTTGCCATCTCGGTCCGGAACGCTTCCTCTTTGGCTGCAACGTACTTCCTGTAGCCTTTCCGATCGATGAAAGGTGTCTGAGCTCCCTCTTTGAGCCGCGCGTATTTCGTTTCCAGATCGAAGTAACCGCCGTGCGCTCCCAGAAAGATGTCGCACGGCAGAGATTTCAAGACCCGAAACATGTGTTCATAGTCAGACGCGATCTGTGGATACAGCGCGTTGTTGACGAGCTGGTAGCCAGGATTCACGTTGGGGCTGCCGATGATCACGACATCGTAGGTTCTTCCGGCCTCCTGCACCTTCATCGTCCACGTTGTACAACCCTTCGTATGCCCCGGAGTGAGGCGCGCGACGAGTACGGAGCCTCCCACTTTCACTTCGTCACCCTCCTGCAGCACGCGATCGACCTTTGTAGGCGGATAGAGCGACGTCGCTACGTTGCCGTACTGGAAGTCAGTCGTACCGCCCGATTCGACAACCGACACATCGCCATCCATGACCATATATGTCGCACCGGTAAGCGCCTTGATCGCCGCGCTGCCCGCGTTGTGGTCAGCGTGCGCGTGACTGATCAAGCGAATCTTCAAGTCACTCAATTTGAATCCGAGTTGCTCAACGCTGCTCCGAATGAGCGGAACGTTCGCCTCGAGATCGCTGTTGATAAGGATGTGCCCCTGTGAAGTCGTGATCAGATAATTCGCCAACCCCTTGCTTCCAACGTAGTAGAGATTCTCCGCGATGCGGAACGGGGGAAATGGCTCGGTCCAATCAGGGTTCTCCTGCGCACGCAAGGTGCCGGAAAAACCGAAGACTACAGCAAGCATGCCCAACAGAATGATCCAGATCTTTCGCCACCGGTGCCACATGCTTACACCTCCACTCAATCTGTGTGCGCGTTCACTCTGTCCGCAGCATGCCAATTAGTCCTTCGAGGCAGTCTAGTATCAACACTCCGTCCCACGGATCTTTCGTCTCAGTCGACGTCGCGTCCGAATCTCCGCTTCTGAAGTCAAGAGTTTCAGGATCTGTCCCCTGGTAGGGACGTCGTAACAGGATAGGGAGGATTCCTGCCGCCTGGGCTCCCGCAATGTCATCCGCCGTGTCTCCAATATAGACGACTTCAGAAGACGACAATCCAGTCTGTTCCAGCGCCAATTCGAAGATTCATGGGTCAGGCTTCTTGATCCCCACTGCGCCTGAGACGACGATGGTCTCAAAAAAGCTGGATAAGCGGTGCTCCGTCAACACTCGATGGACGTGACGGGGATGCTCAAAGTTGGAAATAAGACCTAGGATCCTGCCCTTACACAAGGTTGCTAGAGTCTTATGGCTAGCTGGGTCAAGGGCGACATACTGCTGCCAAGCTTCAACGGAAAGATCGGCAATTTCCTTCAATTTGCTCCTTCGAAAAGTCACAGCACACTGCTGGGCCAGGCATTGAATCCGACGCTCAAATACGGTGAGAGCGCTTTCTGTTTCGGGGGGCTCTTCCTTGCTAAAGAATCCATCGCATTGCTGGGCGAACTCCCTCTCCGAGAGCGAGAAGTTGGATGAGCAGAAGCAAGAATAAAGGGTCTTGAAGCACACACTCCAGGTGGATTTCATGTCTCCTTAGATCAGCAGAGTGCCGTACAGATCGAAGAATACTCCCTTTGTTTGCTGACTGATTGACGGTTTCATGATCGCATTGGCAGCCAAGCAAGATAGCCTCACTGGCGAAGATCATTTGGAATCTGGTGTTTTGTTGTTTGGAGCTTGTTTATCTCTGTGTGTCCTGGACCTTGCGATTCAAGAAACCAGGTCAATCTCCTAGAGTGTCGACAGAAAGGCGATGAGATCCGCGATCTCGGTCGGCGGGATCTGCCGATCCGGGTGTCGGTGGACTTCGAACACCTCCTTCAGGCTTCGGGCGCGGCCGTCGTGGAAGAAGGAAGAGCGCAGACCGACCCCGCGCAGGGAGGGAGGGTTGAATTGGCGATTTCCGACTTCGTCGGCAAGACCTACGTCGCGTGAAGTCTTCGCTGTATACGAGGGAGGCGTGTGGCAGTGTTGGCAGCCGCTGCTGACGAACACTTCCTGGCCCTTCCGAACGGAAACTCCAGAGCCGATGGTGGGTAACTGAGGTGGCTGCAGCGTGCGCAAGAATGTGGCCAGGGCCCGGACCTTATCCGCTGAGACATCCCGCGCGTGCAGAGTAGTCCGAAGCGACTTGTGGATCTGGTCTTCGAGCGCGGACATGCTGCCATTCCATGCCCAGGGGCCGCTTTCACCCACGCCGAGTAAGGAAGGAACGCGTTTGGGTGCACCGTAGTTCCCGTCGCCAAGAGTGTCGACGAGGAGCCCGTTGCTGTGTCCGTCCGAATGGCAACTGTGACGACTCATCCAACCACGTAGCGAAAGCGACGCATCGTAAAAGAGCAGCTCACCCTTATCTGCCTCAGTGAGAGCGGCCTGAACCCCGAGAGAGATCTCCTTTACAGGTTTGCGAGAACGGATGTCGATCACGGAGATCGAGTCCGAGAGCGTGTTGGCCACGTACAGATGTCCGTCGGAGCCAGAGGCAAGAGCCCCGGGACGGCGGCCCACCCTGACGTGATCCAGTCGCGGCCAGGTGCGCTTGCCTATGGCAACTCGGCCAACGCCGCCGATGCTCACGATCACCTCACCACTGTCGGACACGATCACCTTTTGGGGGTCGCCTGAAGGGGTACTGAAATCTCCCAGATCCAGCGTCCGCATGGCTGCAAGCATGTTCCCGGTTGGCGAACGGATATCCTCCAGCCTCAGGGAGACCAGACTATTGGAGATCAGTCCGCCCCACACGATATCGTTTCGGTTGGCGCGGGCGAAGGGGTCGATCCTTTGTCTTGCTACCAACAGTTGTGAGCCGTCGTTGGTAACTGCTAGACCACGAATATTGTGGGCAGGTAGTTCCAAGACCCGCTCGACCTGGTTTCGTGAGAGATCGATCAGTGCCAGCTTCCCACCGAAAGAGTCCGCCACCAGCAAACGATCATCACCCGGCAGAACCACCTGCTCTCGGGGTGCGAAGGGCAACTCCAGTGAACTCCGCAAGCGGGACCGGTAGAGGGAGCCAGTTCGATCAGGTCCAACCGCCTGGACCAAAGGCAGGCGACGAAGCAGCGGCTACTATCTGCGCTGACCGTGACACTGACCGGATAACGACTGACCGGCACGCGATCCAGCACCTGAACGTCCCAGACATCAGGGCCAGGGAGGGAGAGTACCAGGAGTTCGTCAGCTCCTTCATCCACGGCCAAGAGGCGCCTCTCGATCGAGTCTCGGTTGGGCAGGAAAACCAGGTCTCCGAGTGTTCTACCCAGCCTGGTCTCGAACTGCACGGTCAGTTCATTGGTGTCGATCACTGAAAGGGTTCCGCTTCGGCGGTTGGACACGAAGAGCCGATGTTCCATCTCGTCCAGGGCAAGAGCCACCGGATGTCGCAGCAGGGCCTGCCCATGCAGAAAATCGGACTCCCTCTTATCGAGATCAGATACTTGCTTTGAGTCGTCGAAGGGCACGGCAAGAGAGGCGCGCTGAGCGCAGGTCCCCTGGCACCAAAAGCCGAACAACGCCAGGACGGAGGCGAGAAATCTCAATATAAGGACGTGGACACCTCTCCATTCTAGGATTAACGGGGGCGACAGTCCAAGAGGTCTCTTCTTCGTGCTCTCGAGCGGCTGGCCAGGCCTTGTAGTGGTCCCCACCACCAGGCATACTCGGACTACTTCTTCAAATGACGGAGGATGCTCTGATGTTCACAGGTTTTGAGAAGACCCAGATCAAGGCGAACGGTATTTTGATCAACCTGGTCCACGGTGGCACTGGGCCCCCTCTCTTGCTGCTGCACGGGTACCCTCAAACCCACGCGGAGTGGCACAAAATGGCACCTCGCTTAAGCCAGGACTATACGGTGGTTGCGCCCGACTTACGGGGTTATGGAGACAGCGAGAAGCCTCCGGCGAGTCCCGGGGACCTGAGCGTCTATTGCAAGCGGACGACGGCTCAGGATCAAGTGGAGCTAATGTCCATCCTGGGTTTCGACTCCTTTCACGTGGTGGGTCACGATCGCGGCGTCCGGGTCGGCCATCGGATGGCTCTGGACCATCCTGCCAGGGTCAGGAGCCTTACTTCTCTGGACGTGGTCCCTTCTCAAGCTGCCTTCGACAATATGGATCAACAACTCTCGTTCGCCTGGTTCCACTGGCACTTGATGCGCCAACCTCACCCTTTTCCCGAAACCATGATCGGAACCAACGCCAAATTCTATCTGGATTTCTTACTAGAGCGGTGGTGTGCTATTGAGGGTTCTATAAGCGAAGAAGCCTATACCGAATACCTGCGATGTTTCGACAATCCCGAAACCATTCGCGCCACCTGCCTGGATTACCGGGCGATCGAACTGGACCTGGCGCATGACGAGGAAGACCGCGGTCGCAAGTTGACGTGTCCTGTGCTGGTTCTCTGGGGCAACAACACTGTGAAGCGTCCCGGCTGGCAAACGGGGTCGAGTCTCGAGATGCTTGAAGTCTGGTCGGAGCAGGCCACCGCTGTACGAGGCAAGGCTCTAGAATGCGGCCATTTCCTTCCCGAAGAACAACCGGGCGAGATCGTCGCTGAGCTACTCGGCTTTCTATCTTCCATCTAGACCGAGTTTCCCACCACCCGTAGCAGAGTGCCCGTCCTACAGGCCATGACTCTGTCAGACGCCGATTCTTGCATCTACTCTTTGTCGATGAAGTTCAGGCTTAAAATGCTCAATCTGCTGCCAGATTCTCGAGAAGCTTTCCGAAACCCAGCACTGGCTGCCGGATTCCCAGAGCACAAAAGGCCGACCAGATCGTGGCCTGATTCGAGGTCACCACGGGTTTCCCCGTGGTCTTTTCCAGTGCCTCAGCTGCCTCCATCGCTCTCCATGCGGTGCAGGAGCAGAAGAGCGCATCTGCTTCGGGTCGACATACCGAAGTGGCAAACTCGACAACGGCTTCGGGCTCTTGATCATTGATCCCCTGCTGACCCGCAACCGCCGCTACCGGCTCCGCTTCCACATTGAGCACCGAGAACCCAGCCGCCTCTAGATAGCTACGCAGTTTCCGGTTGCCCCAATCCGAATAGGGACTGGCTACCGAAATCTTCCTGGCTCCAATCGAGTTCAATGCCTCCACTGCCGCAGGGCTCGTCACTACAGCCGGAACTCCTGCCGTCCTCTCTATGAGGTCGATCATCTCCCGGTCCCATCCGGCTCCTCTATAGAAACTGCCAGTAGTACAAGCGTAGGCAATGATGTCGACTCTGGCAGTGGCCAGATAGCGAGCACCGCTCTCTATATCTTCGTTCATTCGCCCCATGCCGTCTTCACTCCGGGTCTCGTCGGTGAGCCAAAGACGCTGGCCATGGACGGTCACACCTGCAGTGACTGCCATCTGGAAGTCCGCCTCGCAGGTGGTGTTCGTGGAGGGGACCAGCAGACCTATGCGCTTTCGAATACTCATCTGTCCACTCCTTGGAGAAATGGGAGAAATCAGGATTCAGTATAGAAGGGCGGCTACACCCAGGCAACGGATACCTTGAAGACGATGCCGATCCTTGGATGCGCCGACTCTCAAGCTTGCCCCTTGCCAGTGAGTCCAGTTGTGGCTAAGGTGGCCCCACGGGTAGCGGAAGGCGGGGACAGTATTGATCAAGATGCTTTAGCTGTGAAGGAGAGTTCATAATGGGTGATCTGAATGTGGGAGTCGTCGGTCTTGGATGGGTAGCAGGAGCACATATCGATGCCTTCAAATCGGTCGAGGGTGCCAATGTAACGGCGGTCTGCTCTCGGCGGCAGCTAGATGAATCGGAGTTGGCGCTCCAGTACGGGACTCCGCTCAAGGCGTACCAGGACCTGGACGATATGCTTAGAGATCCCTCCATCGATATCGTCGACATCTGTACTCCCCATCCTCTTCACCCCCAACAGTCGATCGCGGCAGCTAAGGCGGGGAAACATCTCATCATCGAGAAACCGATTTCCCTGACCTTCGAGGACGCGAAATCGATGGGGCAGGCCATCCAGGATGCCGGAGTGGGTTCGTGCGTGTGTTTCGAAGTACGCTACAGCCAGCACGGCAACATGATCCGTTCGGTGCTGGATCAGGGTCTTCTAGGCTCTATCCACTACGCCGAGGTCGACTACTACCATGGGATCGGTCCCTGGTATGGCCAGTACGGTTGGAACGTGAAGCGCGACATTGGAGGAAGCAGTCTCCTGACGGCGGGCTGTCATGCCGTCGATCTACTCCTCTGGCTGATGGACGGGGAAGTGGAGGAAATCACCAGTTACAGCAACCGGTCCAGTAGCGAGATCTTTGCGCCCTACGAGTACGACGGGACCTCGGTTAGCCTCCTCAAATTCAAAGACGGAAAACTGGCGAAGGTTGCCTCGGTTATCGACTGCCTGCAACCCTATTATTTCCACATCCATCTGGTGGGTAGCGAGGGAAGTCTTCTGGACAACCGCTTCTATAGTCACAAACTGAAGGGCCAGACCAAGGACAGATGGAGCACTTTGGAAACCGCGCTTATTGATTCGGGAGACGTCGCTGACCACCCCTACCTGCCTCAGTTTCAGGCGTTCGTGGACAGCCTCGAGAAGGGCGAGCCCATGCCGCTGACCGACTTCGCAACCGCCTTCGAGACCCATCGGGTGGTTTTCGCGGCGGATCGCTCAGCCGCAGAAGGGAGAACCGTGAGGCTCGCTGAGCTGGAAGGGTAAGTGAAGGCCAAGATACAAGCCATTTGGAACGGGAGATTTGCTCGTAGCCTGCAACCTGGGTTTTTCCTGATTACGTGAAACGCTTGCCCGTGCGGGCACGAGCTTTCTCTGCTTCTTGTTCTCGGTTCCGGGGCGAGGCGTTGGTCGAAAGCGAGTCGATCAGCGTGCGTGCGATCTGCGAGACTTCCAAAACGGCTCGCTCGAAGGCCGCCTGATTCGCTCGGAAGGGCTGGGTGAATCCGCTCAACTTCCGCACGAATTGAATCGAGGCAGCTCGCACCTCCCCGTCGGTTGCAGGTGGGTCGAAATTGAACAGTGTCTTGATGTTTCTACACATGGCTCACCGGGTTCCTGCGAGGGACTCCGCTGACGATGCTAGCAGCCCCGAAACCGAAGTCGTGTGCCAATCCTCCGCACGCTTCGCCCAATAAAGATCACGCAGTGTGCAGGAAATCTGACCGGGTGTGCCGTCCCCGATCGCTCGCTCGCTGACGCGCGTCACTGGGACAATTCCACCGCCGGTGGTAGATATGAAGGCTTCTTCGGACTTCTGAAGATCTTCTGCTGTGAGATTGGCGGTAGTCGCTTCGAGATCCAGCAGTGAACAGAGCTCGAAGACGGTACGGCGGGTAATCCCTTCAAGCATGTTGTCCCCTGGGGTCAATACCCTGCCGTCCTTGACTATCCACAGGTTGAAGCCTGGACCTTCGGTCAAGAAGCCATCGGTGGAAGGCAGTACCGGAGCATCGGCCCCTGCATCCAGAGCTTCGAACTGGGCCCGCGTCAGGTCCATTCGATTGAAGCTCTTGGTTTTCTGGTTGATGGCGGAGTTGGGCGCCCGACAGGTCTCGGCCAGCCACAGGTGGACCCCGGTCTTAACCCGCTCTCGGGGCACTACCCAATAATAGGGGTGCGAATAAGCAATGAACTCGTTCTCACAGCTTCGCGGATCGCCGATCGCTCCTCCCCCGGTGTAGCTGCCGCGGGTGCAGAGCATGTACACCATCGCCTCGCTGAGGCCAGCACGGTCCACGCACTGTGCCAGGATCTGCTTCATCTCGTCTTCGGAATACGGGGACTTCATCCGCACATACTCGCGAGACTCCCGGAAGCGCCTCAAATGGTCTTCCAGCCGGAAGAATCTTCCATCCCAGACGGACACCACGTCGAACACGACGTCGCTCTTGCTGAAGGCCGGGTCCAGGATTGAGACGTTTACCTCCTCGACTGGCAAAAAACGTCCCCGTTGATATGCAATTCCATTTGAATCTTCCATTTGAATTCCTCCGATGATCGGCTACCTCAAATAATGCCCTTCTGGTGCAGAGTCGTGACAGTCGAGAGCAAAGCCACTGCGAGAAAGAAAAGACCGGCCAGAAACAGACCTATCCGTGCAACCCAGCCGGGTCGCAATTGCGCCGGCAGTAGAACTAGGTTGACAGCCAAGGTGTGCCAACAGCTGAAGCCGAGCGCGAAATTCATGAGCAGGGTCGCGATGAAGAGCAGAGTTACCGGCGGTTCCAAGAGCAGTAAGATGATCCCAAGAACCGCGTAGGCCGCAAGCGCCGAGAAATAGACATAGCGAATGGACCTGGGGTCGAAGGTCCTGGCCTTGCGGCTGGCAATCCAGAAGACGTCAACCCAGCGCCGAAGGAATCCGTCGGTGGCGGGAGTGACCCCGCTTCCCAGAACCAAAAAGGCACACAAGAGCGTAAAGATCCAGAACAGATTTCCCCACTCGGAACCAACACCATCGCGTACCCCATTGGCCGTAATCAGAGCAGTCTGCCACTGGTCTTCGAGGAAAAAGCCCCGAGGCAGGAACATAAGAGACAACATCGCCGGCAACGCGATGCCAACGAAGCAACTGGGCATCCAGACGGCCCACTGGTCACGAACCACGAATCGAAACCACTTGCGCCAGAGGGGGAGCGTATCGGTGCCCGGCTCGAAGACCATTCCCCCGTGTGAAAGCTGAAATTCTCTTCCCCCGATGATGCTGGGAATGGCACCGACATGAGCCCCCATCCCCCAGCCCTGCTCACGGGTATAGTTACTGGTTGAAGAGTTCCCCAGGCCTCCGTTTCCGGAAATGGCTACTAAAGCACCTAAAAACATCAAGATACTGAGGTCAACTTCCGGTAGAGGACGCCCTTGGATCAAGGCAGCGAATACGTTGTCCAGGTTGTCACCGTCGCGGATCTCATCACCGTCGATGTCCAGAAATGCGTCGAGCCTGCCGTCCCCGTCCCGATCGAAGGAGACTGTCCGATCGGGATTGCCGTCACCGGTGGAGTCGACGGCCAGACTCTGGTCTGGCTTTCCGTCACCGTCAAAATCAGGCCAGAATCCAGAACCGCCTCCGACACTGGGAACCATCGGATCTGGCCGCCCGTCCTGGTCCGCGTCGGTGGCATCCGGTTTGCCGTCGCCGTCCGTATCGAACTGAAGCTGGAGTGTGGGCTCCTTGACGTCCAGGTTGCCGTCGCCATCCCAATCCTCTCCCTGGTCGAGAAGGCCATTGAGGTTTGCGTCTTCGCTGCGCCGAATGGGAACGTTGCCGAACTTGAAGAACCCACTGGTAATTTCGGCCCACGTCTCCAGAGTGGAGAACATGCCCGCCAACAGCAGCAAGAATCCCATCACCAGGACGATCTTCGTGGTCATGAGGACTCGGATCGAGTTGTAGATTTCCCCCCCAAAGACCAGAGGAATCATCGCCGCTAGAAAAATACCAATAGATAGGCCTCTGATTGCGAACTCATCCGCGGGGTTGCTGGCGGGATCGGGAATCGCAACTCGCAAAAGGGCCAACAGCGGAATTGCGCCGCTGGCAGCAAGGTACGGGAAAAACGACGCGGCATCGAACATCAGGTAAACCGGCACCCAGAAGGCTGGTCCGGGAAGGGTGCGGAGCTTGCCCGCAAAGATGGGCTCACCGGTATAGAGGGCGTAGCGGCTTACCTCCACGTTGTAGAGGGCCTGGCCGAGGATACTGAGGGTGGCAGCCAAAGCAGTCCTCCCCCATAGCGAGCTGTGACCACAGGCCCCGTCAGCCATTCGCCACCGCCAATCGCCGCCCCCGCCATGAAGAGTCCGGGTCCCAGCATAGCCACCCAGTTCCTCACTGTGAAGGCGGGCGGATGGGGTAATTGTCCGATCCCCCAGGCCGGCATCCGCCTCGAACCAGGCGTTGGGGCTTTCCCAGTGTCGACAACCTCACCGTCGTCGCTATTCGCGATCACTTGCAGCTCTTGGCTATCTGGATTTTTCATATCTGGCCCGCTGCGACCAACTCGACATCGGCGGTACAGTTGTCTCGACGACCCTCTCTAGCGTATCCAGAGGGTAAGCACTGCTACATCAGGGATCAAGTTTCCGACCACACAGGCAGACCATTTCCCAACCCTTTCCGCTCCAACAGTGCTGCGAACGTGTGAACTTCCGGCACTACGAAGTCGAGTCCGGCAGATTCGCGGGCGACTTGACTTATCAGCAATATGAGCCCAAATTTCCGAGGAGAGACCAGAAGTCTGCGCGGCAAAAAACGGATCCGATGAGGGTACTGCCCTGAAAGGACTTGGGGAAAGAATATCGCGTCGCAAGTGGGTCGCCGCCTCGGCCTGCCTGGGACTTGCAGGATCAGGGCAGAATGCTATCTGGGGGAGGACGAAAAAGGAGTTGAGGATCGTCGACGCGCACGTTCACGTCTGGAGCTCCGATACCGAAAAGTATCCCTTAGCCGCAGGTTTTCGAAAGGAGAATCTGTGGTTTCCCAGCTTCTCTATCGAGGAGTTGCTTGCACTTTTCCGTCCCACTGGGATCCGCCGTGTGAACCTTATCCAGACGACGTGGTATGGCCTGGATCACAGTTATATCCTCGATGCCATCGCCTCGAGTCCGAGGCAGTTCGTGGGGACAGGGATCGTGCCGGCCATCACCGACGTCTCAATTGCGAGTCCCGACCGAACCATGGTTGCTTTGGCGGAAGGTGGTATCTACGCCTTCCGCATTCGAGGTCAGAGCACGCGTCCTCCCCTCGACGACGGTCCTCAGTGGATGGACCATTCGGGCTTCGAGAAGATGTTTTCCGCCGGAGCCGAGCACAATCTGGCCCTCAGCTTTCTCATGACTCCGGAGGATCTGCCCGAACTGGAGCGGATGTGTAGTCGTCATCCCGAATGTCCCGTGATCATCGATCACTTTTGTCTCATCGGACGAAAGGGCCGGGTTATCGAGTCCGAGGTTCAGGCCCTGTGTAGAATGGCCCGCTACAAGCGAGTGATGGTCAAGATCGGAGCCTTCTACGCCCTGGGAGCCAAGCGCCCCCCCTATCTCGACATGCTTCCATTTATTGAGCGTGTCGTCGAAGCCTTTGGTCCCGAGCGTTGTATGTGGGAAAGCGATGCTCCTCTGCAGGCCAGGACGCCCACAGCTTCGAAGCTGCCATGAGCGTCATCCGTGACCACTCGGATTTCCTTTCCGCGACCGATAAGAATCAGATTCTGGTGAAGACTTCCGAAGACTTCTTTTTTTAATCGTTAGCAACGAGGGGCCCACCATGCGCGAGCAGCTGAGTCGCCGCAGGTTCTTTCAGTCAATGAGTGCTGTGGCCACCGCAGGCACGGCTGCGGCTCCCCGCGGAGAACTGGGGACGTTGCCTTTCTCCACTCCAGCGATGACCCGCCCGGGGATGCCCTTCGTCAATCCCAAGAAGGTGCTGCTTTGGGAGAATACGCGGAAGGAGATTCGTGAGTCCTTGGCAAGTGGTCGGGTGAAGGCCGCGATTCTTCCCACGGGATCGGTCGAGCAGCACAACGAGCACATGGCCCTGATCGCCGACGTTGCCATCTCGACGCTGATCTCGAAACAGGTGGCACTGCAGCTCTATCCAAGCGTCCTGGTCGCTCCCCCGAGTCCCTGCGGGTACGCCCCCTATCACATGGCTCGCAAGGGCACGATTACCCTGCGCAAGGAGACCTTCCAAGCCTACGTACTCGATGTCCTCGACAGTCTGAAAGCCCACGGTATCCGCAATATCCTTGTCTTGAACGGACACGGGGGAAATCATCAGCCGCTCCTGGAGATGTTGCCCGTCTAGCGCCAGCAGCTGGGGATCAATCTCGACGCCGATTCCTATTGGAGCGCGATCCCGAAGGAGACTATGGATCAGATTATCAAATCCGAGAACCGGACATCCCATGCCGGAGAGTTCGAGACCTCGATTTACCTGGCCGCGTTTCCAGACCGGCTGCGCGCTTTTACGATGGAGGCTTACGACCGGGCCGGCTTGAACTATGAGTCGCAGTTCGCCCCCGACATCGAGAAGTTTCTTGCCCACGATCGGCGATCCCGAGATGGGGGTCTAAAAGGCGAGAACACACGCGACCGGGCACGCCAGAAAGAAGCGCTGCTTGCGACTGCGGAGAAAGGCGAGACTATCGTGGCTACGGCTACGCGGTTCTTTGCGAAAAGGCTTAAAAAGATGATCGCCAAGGCGGAGTGAAGTCTGGACGTCGACGACGCGGTGCCCAAAGTGTCAACACACTCTCCGCCGTTTGTGGCTACAGGGCTGGGCTCACGGGCGCTCAGATTCTCCAGGTCCTGAGGGCGGTAGGCCCTTTTCGTTCAGGGAGGACTCGCTTGGAGCGGAAACTCGCCTCTCACGCGACGGCGTTTTCTGGGCAGACAATCGCGCCCGGTAGGTCGGAATTTAAGATTCTCTCGTCTTCATCGCTGCTCTCCGCAGGCATCACAGCCTGGCGCAGCATCGTTGGACTTGGGTTCGTGCTATTACCAGTTCTGGTCTTTGTAGTCCTGTTTGACCGGAAACCTGAAACCCTCATTCGGCCTGTAAAAATTCAAGTGTCACCTTAGTCCCGCTCCAGAAGCCCTGGCCCCATTCGAGAACGAAACTTTGCAATTGATGGAAGCCTGAAGCGCGAGCGAGGGGTCGGGGACCAGTGCAAATGTTCCCGACTCGTTTGCTTGCCTTCGCTACAAAGTCCGTTTGTTGACGTACGCCGCCGCGGCCCAACCCCTGGCTTTCGCTTCAGGATTCCCTGACCTAAAGATCGATTAATAAACGGGTTATACCTTTGTTCCTCAGGGAAATCCCAATGAAGTGTGAGGTTAGTCCCGCCCCCAGGAAGCACTGGCCCCATTCGAGAAGGAAACTTCGGTCGAGGATAGGCGATATCGTGCGTCACTCCGTGGGGAAGAGTTGTCCAGCTCTCTCCTCGGAATCTGGCCTCATGTTGCTAACGGGTCGAGTCGTTCGCGGCTCTGACGGACTTGGCTTTGTAATACTGGTAGTTCGCCCTCAGGTCGTGACAAGAGTCTGGGGAGTCTAGTCTTGGTGAAGTGGGTTGATGCTGTCGGCAAACAGGTCCCGTTCGACGCGCTGTCCGGGGACTAGCCCGGATTTCTCATCGCTTGTCGTAGCGAGGCGCCGCAAGGGCCGTCCTGGCAAGGCTTGCGACCGAGGCCGCCGCAGTCGTGCTTTGACAGTACGTCGAGGCGGCCGACCGAGCGCAACGCAGCCAGGGCGGATGATTGCGGCGGCGCAGTAGACCAGCGATGAGAAATGCGGGCTAGCGACGTGGGACGTATTCTTGAAGTTTTAGCTTAGGCTTTGAGAGGTGAGGCTTGATTCGGTTACAGGGGATTTCTCAGCTGCAAAAGGAGCTCGAGCATGGTTTCTATATGGACGGTCTCCTGAGTGGCTGTCTTGGGGCGGGTGCGGATAATCATGTCCTCCAGGGTGGCAATGGCTGACTCCGTTCTCTTCTCCAAGCTCGCTTGCAGGTTGAGTCTGAGGGCGGCTCTGGAATCCTCGTCCAAATCGAGCTGGTCCAGCCGTGCCAGCGATTTCTCCAGTTCCTTCACCCCGTTGACGGCACAGTAGGCGGCGGCCAGAAAGAGGCTCACGGCTCTTTTAGGCTCCTCTTCGTCGTTGATGAGTCCGAGCCGATAGTAGGCATCGCAAATCTCACCGGTTCTGGTTGCATCCTCAAACTCGGCTTCGGCACTCTCGGGGGAGTAGTCCCTCAGGTGGATCAGACCGGAGACGTAGCTCACCATCTCGGATTTTGGCTGATACTGCTTGGCCTTATCGATCCACTCGCGCGCCTCGCCCAGTGCGCCGATGAGATAGTGGTTGTACCCCTGGTAGTAGGGGATCTGGTCGCGGTAGTAGGAGGTCAATTCTTGTCCGAAATCGCCCCATCGGTCCTGGTTCGCCAGCAGACGATCCAGCGCTATGTTGGACTCGATGTTCTTCTCCAGGTAATGCAGGGCTACCGCCTTTCCGAAGAGTGCAGCGGGATTCTCCGGATCGAAGGACAGCGCGCGCTCGAAGTTTGTAATCGCTTTCTCACTGTCCAGGACTATGAAGAGCCAGAAATCTCCCAGCGCCGTGTGGGCCTTGGTGTAGTCGGGCACCAGCTCGATGGCCCTGGCCAGGGACTCGATTCCGTCTGCATACCTGGTTTTCTCCAGAAGGAAACCTCCTCGATAGAGAAAGTGTTCGGCGAAACGAGGGTCCGGCTCTGGCAGACCCTCGACGTCCGGACGTCCCTCCTTCTGCACGATGTACAAGGTCAGGGGAGAGGACGGGAAATCCTGGATGAACTGATCGCGAAATTCTTCGCAGGCAGCTGGGTTGTCCGCACCGATAGCGAGCAGGTCGAGATAGGCGCTGAGAACCGGTTCTGCCTCGCCTGGTGAGAGAACAGATCCAAGGAATTCGTACTTGGCATCGCCTCGCTCTTTGGCACTGAGGTAGGCATCGGCCAATCCGCATAACCTGAATGGACCTTCCGGCGCCTTCCCACACAGCTCGTCCAGCACTTCCAAAACGGACGCGTCTGGGATGTTTTCCTGCCTCTCTCGGATGATTCGAAGAATCCCCGTCAAGAGGAGTTTGTCAGTGAGCTCGTTGGTCTCCTTGACTAGCCGGGCCTTTTTGTAGAAGCTCTCCGCCTTCCTCCAACCGTAGAGGTGCTGTTGGCGAAAGTAGGTATCGGCCTCGGCCACACGAGCCTGAAACTCAGGTTCCCTGGGGTCTTCTACACGAACCTCGATCTGCCTTTTTATGCAGCTCAGAAGCAGAGCACCGACTACCAGGAGAGTCGCGGCCCAAAGCCCGGCGACCACAAGAGAGCGCTGCCGGCATAGGGTCTGAAGCATTCCGGATTCCGAAAGAGCCGAGGCGGGCAGTAAAGCCTTCTCCTATCTTGTCTCAGGACCTCATCCTGAAGTCTGCACTAGCCTGATTCTCATAAATTTCCTACTATGTCGGTGCAATAATTCGGGCTCTCCTTCCCTTACTGTTGGGGCTCTTTCAGTTCTTTGACGTACACCTTCTCCACTCCGGCTCGCTTCAGTAGTTCAACTGTCTCTTTCACGTACTGACTCGGGGTTCCCGGTTTCGCGACAATCATGATCGGTTGGCCCGCAACCTCGGCCACCCAGTCAAAGAGCTTCTCGCCTTTCAGGCGCGTCTTACCCTCCCAGAGAATGCCGGCCTCGTCCATTAGGAGCGCCAGGTTACCCACCGCTGTTTCCCCTGCTCTCACGAAATTGATTGCGACATTACTCACGACGGAGACGGGTTTCCCATTAAGTGTCGTGGGGCCATAGCGCCATTCCCATACGGCCTCCAGAGCAGCGTCGTTGAGGAGGGGATGCCCTCTCAGTACCTTGAGATCCTGAACTTCACCTGCTTCGTCGACGAGCACTTACAGCATCACCAAGCCGATAACCCGCGCGGCACGAGCCATTTCCGGATAGACAGGCTCCACACGGTGGACCAGCTTCGACGCCTGCATATTGTTGCCAACCCGAATTGGACCCCCGGGAGCCTCGGCAGACTGCAGTGTCTCCTCTTCGGCTGGAGACGGGCTCTCCAAGGGGAACGCTTCGGCCACACCCCATCCGATTGCGCCGAGGAGCAGCGTGCAGACCAACAATGAAACTACCTGTCGACTCTTGGACATGGAAACCTCCTTTAGCATCAACTGAACCCGCTGATTGAGCTGACACTCTTGTAAGAATAGGGGGGCCGGTACCCTACGATCTGATATCCCGGAACTGGCCACCTTGACCAGCGATTCAAGGTAGAGCTTGCGTGCGCCCGTCATTTGAACGAGTTCCTGGTCGACCACCTGCTCGCGGCTGAGCTGGATTCGGTTGATCAGCCAACGGATGGCCGGGTGAAACCAGAAAAGAGAGCGAAGGATCTCTTCGACCGTGTTGAAAAGCCAATCCTGGCGCCTGACGTGGAGAAGTTCATGACAAACAATCGGCTGCTGAAACTTCTCGTCCAGATCCTCGAAGTACTCCGGCAAGAGCACGAGTGGACGAAAAAAGCCGAAGGCTACGGGTCCCTTGATATCTGGGGAAAGATAGATCTGCGGAGAAACTTCGATGCGCGACTGCAGTGCTTGCAGTTCAGGAGAAAGGGGAAACAACTCGCGGCGATTCCGTCTTCACTCCCGCAACCGGAAGAAGCCGGATCCAAGCCGGCCCAGCCGAATCAGGATTACAACCAGCACCAGAATGAGAATCACCTCTGACGTCGGGAAACGATAGCCAATACTTCCAGCAGCGACAGGACCATCGAATTGGGAAAGGTCGGTCAACCCCTCGACCGAGAGTGGCACCGCTACCTCGGTCGAGTTCTAGGGCTGTAGTAGAGAAAAGAACACACCAAGGAAGAGGAGAAGTCGCCAGCAAGGGTGGACGACCTTGGCGACCTGGATCCGGAAGATCCAGGCCAAGATTCCCCCAGCCAATACCAACCCAAGCAGCTGCAGGCTATAGGAAAGAAGGTTTTCCAGCCATAGTTCAGGGTTCATTCGCTCGCCTCAATCGCTTTCTCGATCTCCTTCAGGTTCTGACTGGACAGATCGAGTTGCTTTATCAGATGTACTACCAGCGCCTCACCCGATCCGTTGAAGACGCGCCCCACGAAGTCCTCCACCAAACCCAAGACCACCTGCTCCTTGGCCCGAGTGGGCTGATACACGTAGGCTCTGCCGTCTTCCCACTTGGTTAGGAACCCTTTCTGCTCCAAGGTCCGCATGGTGCTCATGACCGAGGTGTAGGCAATTGTGCGCCGTTCTCGCAGTGCCTCGTAGACATCCCTAACCGTGGCCGTTCCCGATTCGGACCGCCAGATGAGCTTCATAACCTCGAGTTCTTGCTTTGCTAAGGTCAACATACTACTGTTACTATAGTATGTATTTTCCCTTAGGCAAAGAGATTTTTCAAGGATTTCCGGAGAAAGGGAACCTCGTCTAGGCACCTGGGTTCCGAACCGTCTAGAAACTATATCCGACGCTGCTGGTAATCATCAGCAAGGGATTCCAGCCTACCCGAACCTCAGGCGATTTGAAAAGCCGGTCGTTGAGCATTACTTTGAATCCCACTCCTCCGCTGTACGCTAGGCCGTTTCCCGAAAACGACTGGGAGACGAATCGGATGCGGTTCCGGTGGTGGAGCAGGCCCACGCCGCCGATTAAGTAGGGTCTCAGGCGTGAGTCAGGCCGGAAATCCAGCCCACAGTTCAGGTTCAACACCAGGTCCCGGTCGAAACCCGGACCCTGCATGTATAGGACCTCGGGTCCAACACTGCACCGATGCGTCAGGTAGAATCGAGACCCTCCGCCAGCAACGAAGTGATTGATGGGGGCTTCGTCCGGAAAAGTGGAGTAGCCGAATTTGGCGCTCACCACTCCGCGATTTTGTTTGGGCTCGGAGCCTGTCGAAGCGAGACTCCCGTCGGCTCGTTGCTGCACCACAAACCCTTCAACATCCTCTCGCCGGGCGCCACCGTCCTGAGCATTCAGCGTGAATGTGAAGATCAAGAGAACCGCGACCATACCTTTCATCAACGATCCTGCCACCATGGAATTCTCCTCCTTTTGCTTTTTGAAGACATGACTGTTCCGGCCGTACTCCCGGCTGAGCTTCCTCTTTGCAAGCCCTGCGAATTCCTCTCCCCAATCGGGTCAATCGACCCCGATTGATTTATGGGTCCTGCGTCAACGGAGGCTTATACTGGTGGCAAACAAACGGAGGAGGTGTCGAACATGAGCAGCATTCTTTCCTCGATTAAATCTGAATTCCGCAGGTACAGAACCCTGGGTGAAGGAGCTATCTCGCAGCTCCTGTAAGGTGAGTCGTCGGAGCCGGGGGCTGGGGGAGGCAATTCCGTGGCCACTCTCGTCTGCCATATGGCCGGGAATCTGAAGTCGCGCTTTACCGACTTTCTGAGTTCGGATGGAGAGAAGCCCTGGCGCAAAAGGGACTCGGAGTTCGTGTCCCGGAAAGTCAGCCGTTCTGAACTACGGGAGAAGTGGAATGACGGCTGGGACTGCCTGTTTGCGTCTCTTGAAGACCTCTCAGACGGCAACCTGGGGGATCGGGTGTCAATCCGGTGTCAGCAGTTGACGGTGCATGAAGCACTCCACAGATCGCTGGCCCATGTCAGCTATCACGTCGGTCAGATCGTCTACATCGCCAAATCATTTCGAGGAGACTCCTGAAGATTCTTGAGTATCCCTCCCGGAGAGTCGGAGAAATACAATCTCAATCCCAGCAGTGAGCAGTGAGCGGAAGCAGCTAATCCGACAGCGCCGCCAACGGGTGCACTAGCAGTATGACGAAGCCAGGTTGGGCAGAGAACGACTTGAATCGCCAGCAGAATGAGCCCCGGTTCCGAGGAGAGGGCCGGACAGCAGCACTCACTGCTTCACTGCTCACTATTCCGCTAAAGCCCTTGCCACACGGGTCCATCACCCGTCTCTCTCCATACCTTTCGGAACTCCGGGCTGCCATCGTCGTCCCAATGGTCGGTCCGAATGGGATTGCCGTACCCGGGAACGGGTCCCGGGAGAGTGGAGGAGCCGGTGTGAAGGGCGTGTCTCTTCTGGTCGGGTCGCAGATAGAGGGTGGGACCGTTCCCATATCGGACCCGAAACAGGAATCGTCCCGGATCGGGCCTGGAAGCGGCAGCATACTGCTCGCACTTCTGCTGATCCAGACTCAACCCGAGTCCTGGGCCCTCTGGAACCTGAACGCTTCCAGCCACGACGGGAATTGACTCGACGGTAACGTCGTCCTTCCAGAGGTTGGCCAGGGGAATTCCGGGAAGCGTCGCCATCTTGTAGACGGCCGCCTGGTGAGCCAGGAAGGCCATGCTGAGGTTGCCTCCCGGCAGCTGCAGGATAAAGGGCATGCGTGTGCTCTCGGCCAACGCCGCCAGTCTCATGTTTGTGCCCACCGGGAAACGTGAGGCGACGAAGCCATCGCAAAGTCCATGGCGGACATAGAACTCGGTGGAATCCAACGCATGGTGAAAGATCAGGGGCAGGCCACACTTTGTACGAAGGGCCTTCCAGGCTTCATGGTCCTCGATGTTGATGGGATCCTCGATCTCTCCTGCCACCGGGAATTTCTCAAGCTCCCTCAAGACTGGGTAGACAGCGGCCAATTCCGAATCGGCATTGAAGTCATAGTGGATCTTGAAGCCTGGCGGAGCGGCGTCCTGCATGGCAGCGGTCTGATCGATGGCGTTCTGAAACACATCCACGTGATACTTGAGCCAGCGGTAGCCACGGGCCGAGACCTGCCGGACCTCCTCGGCCATGGCCTCGGGAGGCTGGGAGACCGTCCAGGCAGCCACCGGTACCCACTTGCGAACCTGTGGGCCCAACAGCTTCCAAAGGGGGACGCCCAAGATCTTTCCCATCAGATCGTACAAGGCCATGCTCATGGGCATGTTGTGGGTAGTGGCGAACCAGTCGAACGGAGTGGTCCCAAGATATTGTGACAAGTCTTCGCCTGGCGTCTTGAGTGCCCATTTCTCGCCGTAGCCCTCCAAACCCGTGTCCGTACGGACGATGTAGATGGTCCGAACCGGGATATCGGATTGGCTTCGGAAGAGGGCCCTAGCGTTGTAATCGTGGAGCGGCGAGATAATCTCCTGCACCTCGACTTCAGTAATTCTGGGCTGGCGGGAGGGAGCCTGCTGGAAATACCGGGCGCTGCCCCACAAAGGCATCCCCGAGGCAATTCCGGCCGTACTTGCGGTGAACATCTTCAGGGCGTGGCGGCGATTGAGCAATTTCATGATGAGAGCGCTGGAATTGGCATCGACTGGGTCCGTCCTGAGAAGGATCCTTCTCTCCACACTCGGTGTCAAGGGAAGACTGTATTCGCGGTCGAGCAGAGGCTGCACACTTTTCAAGCAATTTGAGCAGGCAACCCGTAAGGTGGTGTAATGATCTTGTGAGGAGGCGCTCTTTCTTCCAGGTCGTCCTGACCCTCGTGGGTTCTACCTTGGTGTTTGCAGCCGGTCTATACTTCGTTCGCGCCCCACTCTTGAATCGGTTGGGACAGATCCTGGTTCATCAGGATGCCTTGAGTCGTGCCGATGCCGTTACTGTCATCCCCGGCCCTGGCAGGGAGAGAATGAGGACTGGGATACGGCTCTTCAAAGAAGGATTTGCCGAGAGACTTATACTCTCAGGATCTTGGCCGGATTCACTGGTTCAAACGGCACTCAACGCCGGCGTTCCGGCTTCCAGAATCGTGTACCAGAAATCGACTCCGAAAGACTATCTCTGTTCGAAATGCTCAGCCCCTATCAGTGGTACGGACGGGGATGCTCAGGTTATCGTGCGACTGATGGAGGAATCAGGGATGGCCAGCATCATCGTGGTTACCTCAGATTATCATAGCGCTCGGACCGCTTCGGCGTTCCGCCAGGTTCTCAGGGGCACCCCAATCGAGTTGATGCTCCAACCCACCAAGGAGCAGTTTCCCGACCTCCAATACTGGTGGAGAGACCGGAACAGCGCCTGGCTGATCACTGGGCAGCTGCAAAAAACCGTGTTTTCACTTTTCTCCGAACAGCTGCCCGATTGTCTTTTGCATCCGCTGCAGGCCCCTGTGTCTGACATCGCCTACAAGCTCCAATCCATACTCTTGCCGCATCCCGACTTCATGAGGCTGAGACGGGGCGCACAAGGTCAGGACTAAGGGTGCGTTCAAGAATAAACTTTGCAGAGTTAGCGCTCAGCTTTGCGCCAGATTTGGTCGCGAACGATTGAGCGAAACCGCAGGCGCAGCCGGGTCAACATTGAGGATTTCGCGATTGAGGAGCGGCCGAAGATGGTGTGAAGATGAGATGCCAAAATGCAAAGTTATTTTTGCGCAGACCCTAAGTTAGCCTCCGAAGCGGGGAAACAGCCTGCCAGTCCGGTGCTGAAGCCTAACCCTATACCAACATCGAAGTTATCGCTATCATTGGGGAGTCCCATCTAGTAGGGGTATTTATGATGAAAGATTGGCTGGCCCGGCGAGTTCTTCTAGCTGTCTCGCTTTTCTGCGCGTCGACCGCTTTCTTCATTACCGGGATTGCAGCGCCCAAGTCTCTGGGCGACTTAACGGGACCCTGGCAGCTGTGCCTGGACGATTACCTCATCCAGGAAAAATCCGGAGTGGTTCGGCGCTATCACCCCTTCGAAAAGCATGCCTCCAATCCCGTGCTGAAACCGGATCAGCCCTGGGAAGGGGAGGTTGCCTACCTGTTCGGCTCCGTTCTTCCAAACGAGAGCAGGACTGGTTATCGGATGTGGTATCACACCCATCGCGGCTATCGGAATCTATACGCTACCAGCAAGGATGGGGTCCATTGGGTCAAGCCCGAGCTAGGCATCGCGGAGTTCAACGGCTCTCGCGCAAACAACATCTTCATCGAGAGGCCGAAGGAGAGCCATCTTCCTATCATCATCCATACGCCCTGGGAAACAGACCCAAACCGCGGCTACAAACTGATCTACTACGATTACGGGCGCACGGACGCGAAGCATCCTGTCAGCGGATTCTACGGGGCCTACTCACCCGACGGGATACATTGGAGCAAGGAGTTGCCGGAGCCGATTCTTCCCGATCCCGGCGACGTCGGGAACTTCGTCTGGGATCCCAACCGAAGCCGCTACATCGGCTACGCCAAGATCTTTGCGGCAGTTCGTGGATTCCGTCGTCGCAGCATCGGCTTCACCTCGACCAGCGACTTCGAGCACTGGCCTCCGACGGAGTTGGTCCTGACGCCCGACGAAGTCGATGACCGCTGGGTCGAGAGCGACCGGCAGCACACCGATTTCTATGGACTGGCGGCGTTCCCCTACGAGTCCATGTACCTGGGCTTCCTCTGGGTATTCCGCATCACCGAAGGGACCAACGATGGCCCCATCCACCTGGAGCTGGTCAGCAGCCGTGACGGGATTCGTTGGAAGCGGCAAGAAGGAGACCGGCCCCCGATGCTGGCCCTGGGTTCCGCCGGACGCTGGGATGGGGGGATGCTCCATACCGCGACTCAACCCCTGGTCAGCGGCGATACCATCAATCTATTCTATGGAGCTTCCGATCAGACCCACTCGAGTTCCATAGCCGGTGGTTGGGGAAACTGCGCCATTGGGCTGGCTACCCTGAGAAAAGATGGTTTCGCCTCTTTGGATGCCGGAGCCGAAATAGCGACGATCACAACTCGGCCCATCGATAATCTTCAAGGACGACTCTACCTTAACGCCGACGCCAGGAATGGTTGGATCAAGGTTGAAATCCTGGATGACGCCGGCAAGGTCGTACCAGGCTTTGGATTGGATGAATGCCAACCCCTCAAGGAGGATGCTGTAAAACAGGGGGTCAGTTGGGGACAACTGCAAGCTCTGCCGCCAGCGAAGGCTCCTCGGAGAGTTCGCTTCCAGCTTCAAAATGCCTCCCTCTACGCTTTCCGTGCGGATCAGCCGGTCTCCCTGGCCACAGCACCGGAGCCCCTGAAGATCCTTCTCGACTTCGAGGACGATGGCGACAGCCCTATCGCTGACAAGGCGGTCGCGGACGGTCGGCAGAAGACACGTCTTTACCACTCCGCCAGGGTCATCCAGGACCAGGGCAAAGCCGCCAGAGGCACGGGTGCCCTGGAATTCGGAGGTAGCGGTATCACCCATGACGCCCTGGAGATTCTGGACACGAAGGATCTAGGTGAGCAATTTACGCTGGCAGTGAGGCTGAATGCCCAACAGCGAAAGGGCCAGCGCCGTTCTTTCACAGCCCGCCCCATGCGCCTTTTCAGCTCCTATAGGGGAAGCGGCAAGCCCACTTCGGGCGAGCTCATCTTCGATTTTGACGCCAGGGCTGGAAGTCTGCGGTTCATTTGGAACGGGCAGACGGTCACTTCTCGATCAGGATGGATTCAGAAGAACCAGTATTACCACCTGGCTGCCACCTATGATCGGGGACACGTCGAGCTCTTCCTGGATGGCGAGAACGTAGGCGAGGGAGATCTATTGCCCGGCACCGCCCACCTCTACTACGACGGCACTGTCCTCAGGCATCTCTCCTCAGCCAGCAACACACCTCAGGTGGGCGTGCATTTAGGCTCCAACCTGCGAGTGGGTCAAGACCTGGAGGGAGTCTTCGTCACCCACAAGAATCTGGACCAGAGCAGCTCCGAAAATCAGCTGTTCGGTCTCGTAGACGACATTCTCGTACAGCAGGGTCCTCCTGAGTTCCCACTCAGTGGGCGTCTTGCCGAAGACTCCGATTTTGTCCAAGCGATCGGGGAAATACAGACGTACGGAGTCGGCGGGGCCATGGGCAAGGGCGGCTGGGCTCGATCCTTTCAGGGTCTCGATGGAACCATCTTCCTGCAGGGAGAGAAGAAGTCAACCGATGGCGGCAAGACCTTTGTCGATCACAGTGGGCCCTCTTTCGAGGAAATCCTTAGGATCCCGGAGGGGGTGATCCACAATCGTTCTGGACTCTTCTATGCCGTCGATGGCCCGGTCGATCTCAAGTCGCAAGGGGTCTACTCGGTTAAAGCCTGGCGCTCGACGAATGGGTTCCGGACCCTCGAGACAGAAGAATCGACTGTGAGGATTCCAGGAGGGCCGGGTCGACAGAGGAAACCGGACGAATGGTACGGGTTCTACTTCTACCGAAACATGGTGGAACTGCCTAATGGGACGTTCTTGACCACCATGGAGGGGAATCTCGAGAAGGACAAGCTCCCACCCAACGACCGCCGCAGCGCCAGTGAGGCCCTCTACATGCAAAGAACCATTGTGGTGACCTCCCAGGACCAGGGGCGAACCTGGGACTACCTCTCGACAGTGGCGGTGCCGGTGCCTGGAGATCCCGTGGGCGAGGGATTCGATGAGCCCACCATCCTGCGGCTACCCGATGGGCAGATCCTGTGCGTCATGCGGACAGGCCACTTCTCGCCGTTGTATGCATCCTGGAGCAACGATGATGGAAGGACCTGGAGCGAGCCCCGGTACACCGGTTTGGATCGTGGATGCGATCCCCAACTGCTGATGCTGGAAGACGGGAGGATCCTCCTCAGCTATGGCGAGCGATTCCCAGCCGGTTCCTATTTGCAACCCAAAAAGAGAGGCGCACTCGTGAAATTCGCGCTCAGCGAAGACGCAGGAGCAAGCTGGCGGGTCGCCACAATCGCTGAGAACATGGGCTCCTCCTACTCGACCGTCATCGAGGTGGAACCCAATCTGATCTTCTGCCAGGCGGATGGTAAATTCTGGAGAGTGCAGCTAAAACCTCGCAGCTTCTGAGTTCCCCTGCACACCCTAAGCTGAAACTTCAAAGAATTCGTCGCACGTCCGAACGTCTAAACGTCGCACGTCTCCTGTCCCCCGAAGGTGCCGCCAACGGGTGAACTACCAGCGTTACGAAGTCAAGTCCGACAGAGCCGCGAACGACTTGAGCCGTTAGCAAAATGAGCCCAGGTTCCGAGGAGAGAGCCGGACAACTCTTCCCCACGCAGTGACGCACAAATCCCCAGTAGCCGGGAGTTTCTTTCTCGAATGGGGCCAGCGCTTCCTGGGGGCGGGATTGACCGGAAACTTCATTGGCAAATGTAGCTTCGGCCTCTAGTCCAAAGTATTTTTTCGAGCCTTTGGCTCGGATGGCGCCCTGGAGCCCACCACGACTCCGGACCCAAAGTTTTCTTGTAAAATGATACGGCTCGCAGCCGGGGGAGGGGCCGAGCTGAATCCGAGGCAGATTGATCGAGCCCTTTATGGTAGAAACATTGGCACCAAGGAGATTCTCTATGAAGCTATCGTTTCTGCTCTTGAGCGCGGCGTTCATCTTTCAATCTTTTCCGCTTCTCGGCGAGGAAGCGTGGTCCCGGTTCAGAGGCCCTAATGGAAGCGGTGTATCCCAGTCTGGCAGATTGCCAACCAAGTTCGGACCCGAGGAAGGCGTCTCGTGGAAGACCGACCTGCCTCCCGGACATTCGTCCCCCGTTTTCTCCGGCGACTCTATTTTCTTGACTGGATTCGGTGACGATCAAGTCATGACGCTGGCGCTGGATCGGAGGACAGGGATAGTTCGCTGGAAGAGCGAGACCCCGAAAATCCACCGCGGAAATCTTCACGAAGTCAACTCTCCGGCCTCGCCGAGTCCTGTGACGGACGGTAGCAACGTCTACGTCTTCTTCCAAGACGTGGGACTGCTTTCCTACGACTCCAAGGGTAGGGAACGTTGGCGGGTCCCGTTAGGCCCCTACAACACACCCTTCGGAATCGCAGCCTCTCCGGTTCTGGCTGGCAGCCAGATTGTGCAGGTCTGCGACGGCGAGTCCGGTTCCTTCATAGTAGCCGTCGACAAGGACACGGGTCGGCTGAGCTGGCGCGATGAGCGGCCCGGTGTAAGGCGGGGGTTCTCAACCCCTGTGTTGTATCAACCAGAGGACGATAGTGGGGTTCAGGTCCTAGTGCCCGGAACCAACCGGCTGATTGCCTATGAGGCCCAATCAGGCCAGAAGGTCTGGTGGGTTGATGGACTTACCTGGCAGATGAAGCCTACACCCGTAATGGACGAGGACTCAATCTACGTGCTGGGCTGGGCCGGTGGGACCAACCTGAGCCGTAAAGATGCGAACTTCCAGCAAGTTCTGGTGCTACTGGACGGGGATAGCGACGGGAGGATCTCCAAGGAAGAGGCCGATAAAGGCACCGATCCCAAGATTCTGAAAGGGTGGAAGGATGTCGAGGATCTTGACGGGAGCGGCTATTTCGAAGAGAGAGACTGGGATCTGCATCAGCGAAAGCGCACCTCGGTCAACTCTATCCAGAAGATTCGTCTGGGCGGGAAGGGGAATATGACGGTGCAGTCGGCCGGCTGGAGATACCAGAAGAGCCTCCCCAACGTGCCCTCCCCGCTTCTCTACCAGGACGTCATCTACATGGTGAAGGATGGAGCCATCGTGACCTCCCTGGATCCGTCCAATGGTGAAGTCCTGAAACAGGGGCGGTCCAAAGAGGCGATGAGTCGCTACTTCGCCTCTCCGGTGGGTGGGGATGGAAAGGTTTATCTGGTGAGCGAGGCCGGCGAGGTGTCGGTGCTCAAGGCAGCCCCAGAGTGGGAAGTGCTCCAGGTAAACCGTATGGGCGAACCCTGTTATTCCACGCCCGCTCTGGTGGATGGCAAGATCTACCTGCGCACCGAGAGCGCGCTGTATTGCTTTGACCAGGATTGAAATAGTGAGCAGTAAGCAGTCCCAGATAATGAAGGGGGTCCAATGGCAACCTGGAAACCCTGGATTGGCCGATACCTCCTGGTGCGAGACTAAGGGGAAAAGAATTCCGGAGTGGTGGCCCGCGGTCGTTTTCGGATGGCCTGCAGTAATTGTTTCTCTGCTTCTAGCCGGATATGGGGTCAGAGCGGGACGTCCTATTCTGCCTCTCATATCAGCTGTCTTGATGGCGCCGCTTGGTTACTACCTGGCCGGGGCACAGAGCTGGCTGGGGTTTGCAGGGCCCGGCATCCTGCTTAGCCTCGTTGCTTGCTGCCTACGTCATCAGACGGGGTCTGACCTGGTTGGCCTGGTGTTTGGCTCCTTCCCTTCACCGCTGTGATGGTTTGGCTGGCGCTCAGTGTAATTCGAGAGTGAAGACATTGAAGTGCATCTGGCCCCGCTGGCGGCACTGTCGAACCACAACTGCAAGCCGGTTCACTCGAGAACGTGGAGCTTCTCTGATCGCCCAAGCGTCTTCTGCAGAGGGAGTGGTTGGGATGGTAGAATCGATAGGTTCGTTACGATTTGGGAGGAGCCTTAGAGAAGCTCGTTGCTGGAAGTCGTGAGTTCGTGCTCACTCTTCACAGTACCATGACTCAGGCCGGACCACTTCACCACTAGGCTGGAATATGCATTATCTTTTTCTGTTCATCGGTGTGTGTCTCTTTCTGGAAACCTTAGGCGCACAGCAAGTCTGGAAGATCTCGGATCAGGAACGGGACATTCAGATTGACGGGTTCACAGATGATTGGCAGGGGGTTCCTGCTCTCACGCTTTCTCCGGAGTCGTCGGGTTTGAGGGTGACGGGCGAGTTCGAAGCCGACGATGTGAAGGTTGGGTTGAGAGGCCTGTGGAACCGAGACAATCTATATATTGCCGTTCACTGGCAGGACAATATCTGGGACATCACGCAGGTGACCCGGCGAGAGGCAGTGTGGGTAACTCCGGACCGCCGCCGCCGCGACCGGATGCTTTTCTTTGACTATCTCAAGTTCCATATCAGAGAAGCAGACTACGACTTTACGTTCTGGCTTACTCCTCGGATGGATGACCGAGGACCGTTCCAGTGGCACCGCTTGCTGGAAGGCTTGAAGGGTATGGAGAGAGCCAGCACCTCTCCGGTAATCACAGGTCGCTATGGAGACGAAGGAGCCACGCTCGAAATCATGCTTTCCTGGAGGGAGCTCAAGATCAAGCCAAAGCCCGGGACGCAGATTCCTCTGGTCTTGATTCTGGCAGACAGTGATCTCCTCGGCACTGCCCTTGAGTTTAAGTTGGACCGGTTGAAGTCGCTGGAATGGCAGGGGCGATTGGTTCTCGAGGGTGTTCCTCGGTAGGCTGCCGAAACAGATGGAGCTGGCGTAGCAATAAGCCAAGCCGGACCAGATCGGAGGGACCGTCTCATGTTTGTCCACTGTACCCTTCTGGGAACATCTTGATCCGCGTTTTGAATCCTGATCTGCGATCCGCTGGCTGACTCCGTTCGACATGTCAATCCTCAAGAAGATCCTTATCACAGGAGCATCTTCGGGTATTGGAGAAGCTGCAGCCTATGCTTTCTCGAACCTGGGTTGGGGGTTGTTTCTGGTGGCGCGCAGGAGCGACCGCCTGGATGAAGTTGCCTCAGAATGTGAAAGACGTGGTGCCGCCCGGACGGTCTGCAAGGAGACCGACTTGAGTGTTTCCGGTGCAGGCGCCACGATCGTAGGCGACTGCCTCGAAGCGCTCGGCGGGCTAGAGGTCACACTCTGTAACGCGGGCTATGGAATCATAGGGCCGGTCTCTGAAGTTCCAGCAACCGACATGTCCCGGATCTGGCAGGTCAACTTCCAGTCTGCCTATGAGACCATCCACGCAGCTCTGCCACACCTGCTTGGCCAGAAGCGAGGCCATATCGTTATGGTGAGCAGTGTGCTGGGTAAGAAGGCGATGCCTTTCTCGGCGGCCTACAGCGTGACCAAGTTTGCTCAAGTGGCTCTGGGAGAATCTCTTTGGGGAGAACTCAGGGGTAGTGGCGTGGGAGTCAGCGTTATCTGTCCTGGCTATACCGCTACAGAATTTCACCAGGCTGCCAAGCGAACCGAGACCATGGCGAAGCTGTCTCGACCCTTCCAGGGACAGAGCTCCGATCGCGTAGCCGAAGTTATCGTCGAGGCAGTGCTTCGAGGTAAGCGTGAAGTCCACCTGACCTTTCCGGGCCGAATGATCTGCGGGATCGAGCGCCTCTCCCCGGAACTGAGTACGCGGATCATGGCCTGGGTGGGTGCGAAACAGAAGAAGCGTTCCGAGATCAATTAGGGCGGCAGCTGACACAGGAGCAGAGGCCCCTCAGAAACTCGAAGGTGTAGATCCCACTCGAGTGGCCGTCGTCCCACCAGACCCGAATCGCGTATCTTCCGACCAACTCGACGGATTTGGGACTAACCGTGTTCGAAACCTGTTCATCCTGCAAGACTCGCTGGCCCGTCATTTCGTCTACGCAGGAGGCACAGGGGCACTGCAGGCGTAAAAAGCAAGCCTCGAAAAGGCTTTCGTGCCCATCGTTCCAAATGATATGCACATCACGTTCGCCGGACCGGGAGACTTTCCGGGGGATCGGTTTGTTCTGGGGACTCGCTGGCATTTCCAACCGCTCTGATCGACTACCCGTTTTGCTTGTCGTCAGGAAGACCCAGTCGAGTTGGATCAAAAGGAAATCTGGATTTCCTGCTCGACTTGCCCCGACATATTCTTAATGCTGATCTGGGCAGCCATATTCTCGGCAACACTCTGGAACGCCTCGGCCTGCTGCGACTCGGGATCGGCCAGCACAATCGGTTTGCCTTCGTCGGACTGCACTCGAATAGAAGTAGAAAGCGGGATCTCTCCAAGGTAGGGTGTCTCCAGTTGATCCGCCAGTCTGCGAGTTCCCCCGCTCCCGAAGATATCGTCACGCTCGCCACAATGTGGGCAGGTGTAATAACTCATGTTCTCAACCATGCCCAGAATAGGACAATTCAGCTGGTTGAACATGGCGATGGCTTTCTGGGCTACGTTCAGTGCTACATCCTGGGGTGTTGAGACGACCACCGCTCCCGTGAGGGAAATCTTCTGGCATAGGCTCAACTGAATGTCACCGGTTCCGGGGGGAAGGTCGATGATCAAGTAGTCCAGACTGCCCCACTGAACACCCCCAAGAAACTGGGAGATCATCTTGTCCAGCATCGGTCCTCGCCAGATCACGGCCTTCTCCTGGGGCAGGAAGAACCCCATCGAGATGACTTTGACACCATAACGGTTTACAGGAATCATCTGCTTGTTGGGGCCCATCACGGGCTGTTCAGCAATCCCCATAAGGGTGGGAATACTGGGGCCGTACACATCGGCATCCATCAGTCCGACGCTGGCTCCGGTACGGGCCAGCGCCAGTGCCAGGTTTGCGCTAACTGTTGACTTGCCGACTCCTCCTTTGCCACTGGCCACCGGTACGACGTTTTTTACCTCAGGAAGGAGAGCCGCAGCCTTCTGGTTCATGGTGGAGCGAACCTGCGCGGTCATATGGACATCGACCTGTTCGAACTGCGGCAAGGACAGGATGGCTTGTCGAGCCTGCTCCTTCAGCTGATCCTTCACAGGACAGGCAGGAGTCGTAAGCTCGATTGTCACCGACGCGGCGGCGCCACAGACCTTGATGTCCTTGACGAATCCGAGTGAGACGATGTCCCGGCGAAGATCCGGATCTTGCACGCTCTTCAGCACGCCCAGAATTGCAACCTTTTCAGCTTCTTTCATTTTATAGACTCCGACTTTTTTTCCAGTACAACCAAAAAATTGCCACCAACGTCTTGGCATCTACGATCTGGCCTGACTGGCACAGTTCAAGCGCTTCCTCCAACCGATACATTTCGATGGATATATCTTCGTCGAACTCAGGGTTGGGTTCCACCACCTGCATCTGGTTGCAATAGTATAAATGCAGAATCTCGTCGCAGAAGCCCGGCGTCGAATAGAAGCTGAAGAGGTGCTCCAGCTGTCCGGGACGTAGACCGGTTTCCTCTTCCAGCTCTCTAGCTGCCGCCGCTGCGGGCTTCTCACCGCCATCCAGTTTACCTGCTGGAAGCTCCAGCAGCTGCCTCTGCATAGGATACCGAAGTTGCCGAACGAAGGGGATCCTGCCATCAGGGAACTCGGCCAGTATGACGACGCCACCCGGATGGCGAACCACTTCCCGAAGGCACTCCTCACCCTGGATTTCGATCTGATCGACAATGAGTTCAACGATTTTTCCGGAGTAGATGTGCTTGCGTAGCACCTATTAGCTGACCTCGATGAAAATCTTACCCGGAATCTTTCGGGTATACATCTTCACCTCTCGGGCAGATTCTCGATCTTCCGATCCCGACTGGTAGAACATCACATAGTGGCTCTTCATCTCTCGGATGATGTCAGTGTAGATCTCGTTGAGGTCCTGGAATTCCTGGGAAAAGATGGTGCGCCCGCCGAAGCGCAAGGTCTGATCTACGAAGCGGTTCTGCAAGACGATGAAGTTGTGGAACTCACGACTGATGGACCGTCGGATCGGCGACTCTCGCTTGCCCAACTTCTTCCGATAGCGCTGGATGAACCGGTTGGTATAGATGATGGGATAGATAGTGATACCCGTTTGGCGAGCTTCCGAAATCATGTCTTCGAAGTTCGCCTTGCTCGTGGTGTCTATCCCGTCCGTGATCAGCATTATCAGCTTCTTTCCCGACCGTTCCTTGAGCACGTTCTGGGCAACCCAGATCACCGAATCATGCAGGGCAGTCTGTCCGTCTGTCCTCAGATCCTCAAAGTAGGATGAGAGACTGGCAGGCTTTTCTTCCCAGTCCAGAATGACGCGTGGAGTTCTTGAGAACGCCACAAATGCCGCTTGCTCCTGCTCCAATCCAGCGAAGAAGTCCAGCGCCGTACCAAGAGCATCATCGAGGTAATTTTCGATGCTCCAGCTGGTGTCCAACATGACTACAGCGCTGATAAGTACCTCCTGCTCTTTGAGCACTGCGATATTTTGAGGCTTCCCATTCTCCAAGATGACGACGTCCTCCATGGATAGGTCGCGAATGAAGCTGCCCTCCGAATCGCGAACCAGGAAGCTGACCTGGATGTGCTCCAACTCCATGGTCACCTGGATGTTTTCAATCTGGAAATCGCCTTGATCCTTAGGGTCTTTCTCGGTGGGAACGGCAGATACGCCTTGAAAAATCAGACCCCAGAGAACTACACAGATGCCCCATTCTCTCATGACAAACCTCATCCCGCAGACGAACCTGAGATTACCCCATGCTAAGGCCAAGCAGTGTCAAAGACAAGTTCGATTGTGGACTGTGAGCAGCCTCGAAGACGTGACGGAAGAGTACTCCATTCTTGCAAGTGGATCACCTATCTTCGTTGGGCCCTTCCGGACGGCGCTCAGCGACCAGGCATCGGTTTGAATAGAAAGCCACATCTACGTTAAGCTTTCAGAAGGCAACCAGCCCGCATCCAATGTGAAACATTGCGCTGTGAAGTAGGTCCGACGGTCAAATGAAGTATTTCAATTCACTCAACATCCTGCTGGCTGGCCTCTCTGTCTTGTTGGTAGGGTATGCGATGATCCAGACCATCTGGAAGCCTGAAGCAAAACCGCAGCTAAACATTCCGAGTCAATCCAGCGAACCGCGTAGCTCCTCAAGGCCGACCGGTTCGCTTTCTCCGGCCACCGAGCGGAGAAATCTGGGTGCTCGACGGATCTCTGCCCCTGGTACGAGGCCACGCGACCCCATCCAGGCTCCAGGCCAGGCCGTGGCACCTGCTCCTTCGGCCAGTATCCCTGTTGGGGTGCCTCCTCGTTCTGAGACCACGAGCGTAATCTCGACTTCAGGTGCGCCCACCAACACAGGACGGGAAGCCAAGGACTCGCCCTCAGCGCAGCCTCGTCCCCAGGCCGTGGGAAAGAGCCGTCCCGCGCGTCAGACCCGTCCCCTCTCTCGACCTTATTCAGGGCGCCCGGGCTTTGCTGGAGAGGCGAAAAGAGGCAGTCAAGACGGGCCTGCGTCTCCGCCGGTGCGCTCGTCCTTTCCTGCCCAGCGCTTGCCCTGATCTAGCTATTCTAAGCTGGAACTTCAAGAATTCGTCGCACGTCTGAACGTCGCACGTCTCCTGTCCTCCGAAGGTGCCACCAACGGGTGAACTACCAGCGTTACGAAGCCAAGTCCAACAGAGCCGAGAACAACTTGAGCCGTTAGCAAAATGAGCCCAGGTTCCGAGGAGAGAGCCGGACAACTCTTCCCCACGCAGTGACAGCACGATATCGCCTATTCTCGACCAAAGTTTCGCTCTCGAATGGGGCAGCGTAGCGGAGAGGGAACTGACCTGAAACTGCTCACTAATTCCAGCTACCCCTGACGTAGGGCCTCGACGGGATCGACGCGGGCCGCTCGGTTGGCGGGAAGAACCCCAGAAAGGAGGCTGAAGAGCACCGCGAACGCGACTGCACCCGCTAGCAGCCACACCGGATAAGCGAAGAGCTCGGGGACCTCTAAAATACCATTCCTCGCAAAATAGCGGACGATAAAAACGGAGGCTATTCGGGTCAAACCCCATCCTGCAAGAAGTCCCAACAGGCCTCCCAGCAGCCCAGCGAGGCTTGCCTCTACCAGAAAGATCCTTCGCACGTCGGCGTCCGTTCCTCCGATCGCCTTCATGATGCCGATGACCTTTCTACGCTCGAGGACAGACATCACGAGGACATTCGCGATGCCCAATGAAGCAACCACCAGTGCGATCGTTCCCAACACCGACAGAATAACCTCCAGGATCATGAAGGCCTCCTGTATCCGCTTCATCTCGTCTGCGATGGCAAAGGTCGTCAGACCCCATGACTCGACTTCCTTGCGGACGTTCTCCAGGCTCACAAGGTCCTTGACTCGGACGTCCACGCTATCGAACTCGCGTCCTCTGCCCTGTTCCTGCGATATGACGGCGGTTAAGGCAGACCTTCCACTCAGACTCTGTTTCCACAGCGGCCTTGCTTCATCCAGTGGAATCACCACGCCTCGGTAGAAAGGATTGCGTTGGGTGACCAGCAAGCGGGGCAGGACCCCGACCACATCGAAGGGGATACGGACGGTTTCGAAGGGGAGCTCGTCTTCCGACTCGACCCGGCGCAGACGATCCGTGAGCACGTCGATGGTCTGGCCCAGTGAGGTCTCCGGAGGATCGAATCCAAGTCTGCGGGCGACCCGGACGGTCAGCACGATCTCGCGCCCCTGCGTCCCAGTGAGGAACCGTCCCTGGGTGATCTTTGAGTAGGGTGACAGTGGAGCTACATGGGGACCGGCTCCTCGGATTCGGGTGAGATAGCTCTTTCCATTGCGCTCCAGGCGAGCTGGAAAACGAATGTCCTCCTGGACACTGACAACGCCTGCTAACTGTGAAACGCGCTTCACCAAGGACTCGTTCAGCGAGGGCCGTTCGGTTTGATTCGTTTCGCTTGATTCTTCTTCACGGTAATCTCTCAGAGTTTGTGCTCGCCCCGAACCCAGAATCTGGAAGGAGGTGAAGACCTCCCTGACCTCGAGGTTACCTACGGTCTGCTCACGCAGACCTGCGCCGAAGCTCACCATCGCTACCAGCGTGGCAATGGCGATCAAGACTCCTAGACAAGTCAACGTGAAGCGCAGGCGAGCCTGCCCCACACTCCGAAAGGCAATCTGGAAAACATCACGCCAGGGCATCAGAGAAGCGCACTCTCATTCTTTGAAGCACTCTCTACATTCTCTTCAGAGTCCAGCCTGCCATCGCTTAGCCGAATGAACCGGTCAACGTAGCTCGAGAACAGCTCCTTTTCATGGGTGACGCAGATGAGGGTATGTCCCTGCGCGTGGAGATTCTGGAAGATTCCGAGTATCTCCTCCGCGGTGGAGCTGTCAAGGTTGCCAGTCGGCTCATCCGCCAACAGGAACCCAGGGCTGTTGGCGAGGGCTCGGGCGATTGCAACCCGCTGCTGCTCACCCCCTGACAGCTCGGCCGGAAGATGAGTGGCTCGGTCAGCGAGACTCACAGTATCCAGTAGATCAGACGCCCGGGCAGCACGTTGACCGCTTCCCACTCCGGCGAAGGCCATGGCAAGTTCGACGTTTTCCCTGGCGGTCATCGTAGGGACTAAATGAAAAGACTGGAACACAATACCCACCGTGCGTTGTCGATGCCAGGCCAGTTCAGCAGGCGTCATCTCGCCCAGATTCCTATCATCGATCCACAGGAATCCCGAGGTTGGACGGTCAAGTCCCGCCAATAGATTCAGCAAGGTCGACTTACCGGAACCAGAGCGTCCCACTATGCCCAGAAATTCTCCGGACCGGACCTCGAAAGACACGCCGTCCAACGCGTTGATCGTATTCCCACCCAGGGTATAGCTTCTGGTCAAGTTCTCAGCCCGCAGTCCAGTCACGTGCAAGACCTCATCAATTCAGCCGGTGCGCCAGTGGTCTTCCGGTAGCCATAGCTCCCCCTCATTGTCACTCATTTGTGACTGCCACCGCCAGTACCCGTTTCTCATTCGATCGCTCTCCCTTCAGAGTTTGGCATCACTCCCGAATCAAGGTGGTCGCTACGCTTCCCCGGTCGATCTTGAAAGATCACGCTATTTGCGTAATGATCCCGGTCATGACGTCGATTTTATGCTCCCTTCTGCTTGCTCTGGCGGTCTTGGCCCCAGACGTTCAGGAGAAGCAAGACCTACGTTACTACGAGGGCTCGGGATCCCACTCGAAAAAACACCTTCTCAATCTTTATCTTCCAGTGGACAGGAAGGATCCTCCAATCGTGATCTTTGTACACGGAGGATCTTGGAAGCGCGGAGATAAGGATGCATACGGCGGCGCCTATGCGAGGTTGGGTCGGAGCCTGGCAGGAACCGGCCTTGCCGTGGCGATTATCAACTACCGCCTTTCTCCTGGAGTACGCCACCCAGAGCACGCGCGCGATGTTGCCAGAGCGCTGGCCTGGGTTCACAAGCAGTCGAATGTCTATGGCTGGAATCAGAAGAAGATATTCTTGATGGGCCATTCGGCCGGAGCACACCTAGCTTCCCTCGTAGCTGTGGATCCCTTCTACCTGGCCGAGCAGGGACTGAAGCCGAACGTGGTTCGGGGAGTCGTAGCGATCAGTGGGGTCTATGATCTGGAACTTACCGGCATCTCGGGTCAGTTTTTGTACGAATCGGTGTTTAGCACCGAGCGCCAGATGCTGCGGAAGGCTTCCCCGACTTCGCAGGTGGGGACCCGGCCCGCTCCTTTCCTTCTGCTCTATGCCGAAGAGGACTATGTAACAGCCGACTTCCAGGCCCGCCGATTCGAGAAGGCATTGAAAGCGGCTGGAGGCAAGGCCACCACCCACGCTGTTGCTGACCGCAACCATGTGAACATCGTCGTGGGAGTGGCAAAAAAGGGAGATCCGGTACAGGAAAAAGTCTTGGCCTTCATCAATCGCCTGGCTCCCTAGGATTCAATTTGAAACGGAACACATAGCTGCATGTCTTCCTCCGACCCTATCCTCCAGGGGAAGCTTATCTGGGCGGGAGAACACTGGATCAATTATCTGCGACCAGCTGGTGCGGACACCGATAGCGCTCAGCTGAGCCTGTATCACAGCAGTTACAGTCCAGCGGGGGAAGGAAACGTCGCCTTCGTCATCATCCCAGGCGTCCTGGAAGCGGTATGTACCGACAACCGGGATCTTGTGGAATTCATTCTCGAAACCATGATCCGAGGCAAGAACGCATCCCTCGACCGAGAACTTGCCGTCTTCGATGCAGCGTTTCGGCGTGGTGGAGATATTTGCCAGGCGCCTTCCTGGCGCATCGAGCTTCCCGAGCATCTTCTTGAGGCTTCCTGGAGCGAGCTCGGCGAGCCCGTCATGGTCTATCGTTCGGACCGTACGATCCAGCGGCGGCGGCCCGCCTTTACTCTGCTCTTCTTCGCCCAGGAGGGGGAGATTCGCTGGGATGGAACTTCGCTTCCGGGAAGTCCCTACAGTCGCGACATCTGGCGAGAGGCGCTCGGCGGAGACGCACGGAGTTCGTGTGTTCTTGCACTCGCTGAGACCATGATCCAGCCGCCAGCCAAATCAAGCAGTTAGAGAGTATGAAGGGTTTTCTGAAGTAGACTGGCGTATTTTCTGGCCGCACTCCAGCTCCCACTGCAATTCGATCAGAATATTCTAAAGTTTGTGTTTCGACTGCGATACGAACCTCAGGAGCTGATCCTGGCAAAGACAGCGACGCGCTGGCCAAAGGAACGAGGTTCTCACGGCCAGCGCGATCTACTCCAACACGTGAGAATCGATCGATTGAACCTCGCCACTAACCGTAATCTCGATTACAAGAGGACACCCTCAATCCTGGGTGAGCAAGACGAGTGGGCGCTGGTCCTTCAGGTGCGAGAGGCCGTAGACGTAGTCCTGGAAAGCGCCGCCGAGCAGATGGGCGTGGATAAATCGGCCCTGGCAAGAATCCTTCGGAAGAACGGCCTCCTGAGTCAGCCAGGCAGCTCACCACTCGAGACCCACTATCTGGATCAGTGGAACCTGAGAAGATGAGCTCACCTCTGTGTTAATCTTCCCGCGTGTGTTCCCAGCCCGATTCTTCTAATTGGAGGGCGTCACTGCACGGTGGGCACTCTGGTGAGTACTGTGAGCACGCCCAGGGGACCCTGGCCCAGGTCCTCGATTCAGCACTAGCTGCCGGATACGAAACCTTCGGCGTCAGCGAGCATGCCCCTCGTCTCGAAGAGAGATTCCTATACCCCAGTGAGGTTGCGAAGGGGTGGAGCTTGGATCGACTCAAGAATGACTTCGAACGCTATGCCAGGGCTCTTCCGTCACTGGTAGAGGAGTATCGTGGTCGGCTTTCAGTCCTTCGCGGATTCGAGGCAGAAGTAGTCCCCCAGGTCTCTTATGTTGAAATTATGCGGGGATATCGTAGGCGCTTCGATTTCGACTACATGGTGGGATCGGTGCACTTCGTCGACGAGATCGCAATTGATGGGGAACTGGATGAATTCGAGCGAGCCCTGGAGGGCCAGTCTGGGCTCGAACGACTGGCCGTTCGCTACTACGACACCGTTTCGGAGATGGTGGAGTCGCTGAGACCGGAAGTTGTTGGACATCTGGACCTGATCAGGTTACACGGCCGGCGCTTCGGCTCGCTCGACTCTTCAGCGGTTCGCAGGGCAGCCGAGTCGACTCTCGAAGTCGTCCGACGGCACGACTGCATTCTGGACTTGAACACGGCAGCCTACCGAAAGGGGTTGGGTGTCCCCTATCCGGCGCCCTGGTTGGTGAAACGGGCACAGCTCTTGGGAATCGACTTCTGCTTCGGAGACGACAGCCATTCGCCTGCCGATGTCGGAGCCGGACTCGAGACCGCCCGCTCCTATCTTCTGCAGCATGGAGTAGATCACATCACCACCCTCGTCTCGGAGGGTCGGTCCCTGGGCCGGAAGAAGATCCCGCTCGATTAATGCGACAAATCTCCAACGCCTCGCTCGCGCTTCAGGCTCCCCAGACTCTTGTCACGACCTGAGGGTGAACTACCAGTATGACAAAGCCGAGTCCGTCAGAGCCGCGAACGACTTGAGTCGTTAGCAAGATGAGCCCAGGTTCCGAGGAGAGAGCCGGACAACAGCACAATCTCCCAGTAACCGGAAGTTTCTTTCTCGAATGGGGCCAGGGCTTCCTGGGGGCGTGACTGACCTGAAACTTCGACAAGTCGGTCGCCAGTCGCAGGCTGCTGAGGCATTTATTGAGGAATATCAGGCTGAGTTTTCGTCGAGAGCAAAGAGTACGCAATGATTAGCATCTGCTATACTCCCGGAAATCGTTTTCTAGCTTTTCCAACAAAGGGGTGCAGTGTCCAGTACTGACTCAGACTGGGGACCTGTCGGATCGGACCGTTTCTCCACCACCCACTGGAGTGTTGTCCTGGCGGCTGCTGGTGGTCAAGATGACAAGTCCCAAAAGGCCTTGCCACCCTGTGCGAAATCTATTGGTATCCGATCTACGCCTATGTGCGGCGCAAGGGCTACGATACCGAGTCGGCCCGGGATCTCACGCAGGGGTTTTTCACCCGGTTCCTTGAAAAGGACTCGTTCCGGGCGGCCAGACGAGAACGAGGTAAGTTTCGCTATTTCCTCCTGGAATCGATGAAACACTATCTGTCCAACGAACACGATCGGACACAGGCGGAAAAACGCGGAGGCTCGAATCCACCGTTGTCTCTCGATTTTGAGATGGGGGAAGGGCGCTACCGGATTGAACCCGCTCACGAGATGACACCAGAGCGCCTTTTGAGAAGCAATGGGCTCTGACGGACCTGGACTCGTAATACTGCTAGTCCACCCCACTCGCGACACCCCTGGCTTCGGCTGTTTCCGGACTGCTCACTGCTCACGTTTCAGTTCAGCGAAATCTTCCAGGATTCAAGCTGCCCCCACAGATTAGGTAGAAGTATTGCATCGGGTAGGTCAGGGACGATCGATGAGATTTCCTTCACAGCTTCCTCTGCCAGGTTTCCCTTCGCGAGCATCGCCAGATTGGATTCCAGCTGCTCCCGGGTTTCCAGGCCTACGACGACGCCAGTGACTCCTTCGAGGGACGCGGCGAAGCGGAGCGCCAGCTCCGGCAACGACATCGCCAGAGCCTCCGCACTTCTCTCCAGGCGTCTCCGAACTGGTTTGACGGCAGTCAGCCGCTCAGGCACTCCCTCCTCTGGTAGCAACAGCAGCCCCTGCAGATAGACGCTGCGGACAAAGATCGCGATCCCTTTGGATTTTGCCCTTTGAAGGACGCCACTCCTTACCAACCTTTGATCCAATAGGCTGAGGGGATGCTGAATCGCATCGATACCGGGGGTCTCGATTGCCTGCATCGCCTGCTCCGGCGTATAGACTGAGACTCCAGCGTGTTGAATCAGGCCCTCCTTTTTCAGGGACACCAGGGCGTCGATGTGGCCGAGCTGCTCGGCCCGGTGGAAGAGGCAGAGCGGAAGGGTTTCCAGGCGCAGGCGGCGTAAAGATCTGATCACCGAGTTCCGTACGAAACTCCCATCCTTAGTGGCCTCTAGATGGGAGATTTTGGAGCACACGAAAGCGACCTGTTTCAGCTGGAGTTCTTCCAGTATCTGTCCCAGAAGGCCTTCGCTTTCCCCATACTCGGCAGCCGTATCCAGGCCCACTGGCCCTGATTCGAAGGCTCTTTTGACGATTTCTCGAATCGCCACATACGGAGGCTGGCCCACCTGATTGGCGATCCCGTAGGAAGGGATCCCTAACTGAGCCGTGCCCAGTGAGAATCTAGGGAAGTCGAGACCGGGCTCTACAGAGTTAATCATGATATTCCAACTGGGTTATCCCAGAGAACGCAGCTGCCAAGTGTGTGAGGCGTCCTGCAGTTCAAACATGCGAGCGTAGAGGCCACCCACTCGCATCAGTTCCTCATGGTTTCCCGTTTCGAAAACGCGGCCTCTTTGCAACACCACCAGCCGATCGGCGTTTCGGACCGTAGACAGCCGATGGGCGATGACAATCAGGGTGCGGCCTTTCGCCAACCGGGACAGGGCCGCTCTGATCTCTTCCTCTGACTCGGAATCGATGCTAGAGGTGGCCTCGTCCAGGATCAGAATAGGGGCATCCTTCAGGAGCGCCCTGGCGAT
>CAUZIZ010000008.1:0-66903 GCA_963579905.1 Acidobacteria bacterium UBA6911
TCCTCGAGGGGCAGAAGCTCCGGCTCATCTACGGGCCGGTCGCGTTTCTCGTCCAATCGCTCGGGTTGGAAGGCTCGGTGAGGGACGGCATCCGGAGTCAGTCCAAAATACACGGCGTGGAATCTGCGCTTGTTCGAGCGGTCGTCCAAACCGAATCTTCGGGGCGGCAGTTCGTGGTTTCCAGCTCCGGCGCCATGGGGTTGATGCAGCTGAAACCTTCTACCTTCTTTTCGCTCAGGGGAGGAAACCCTTTCGGAGCGGAAAACAACATCGCTGCCGGAACTGAGTACTTGGGCCAGCTTATAGACCGCTTCAAAGGAAGCTACCGGCTGGCGGTTGCCGCCTACAACGCCGGTCCTGGAGTCGTGGGACGTTGCCACTGCGTGCCCAACAACGGGAAAACTCCCGCCTACGTCGCACGAGTTTCGTCCTGGTACAGAAAATACAACGGCCAGAAGCGTTTCTGATTGGAAACCGCTGCGCGGAGCTAGCGTGCTTATGGAGCCAGACAACCAAGGCTATAGGCTTAGGGTCTGCGCAAGAATAACTTGGTAGGATTGGCGCTCAGATTTGCATCGTCTTCGGCCGCTCCTCAATCGCAAAATCCTCAACGTAGACCCGGCTACGCCTGCGGTTTCGCTCAATCGTGCGCGACCAAATCTGGCGCAAATCCGAGAGCCAACTCTGCGAAGTTATTCTTGAACAAACCCTAAGGTTCGCGCAGAAGTTGCGCCATCCAGCCTGCCATTGTTTCTTGGTTCAAGCGCGTGATGCCGGCAGCCTCTGCTTCCTCCTGTTGTTGCACGGTCGTGTAGCCCCAGCTGGCGTGGTAGGAGTTGGCACCTAGTTGGCGGGCTGCCTTTAAATGCGAGACCTGGTCGTCCACCAGGTGGATTTCTTCAAAGGGAGCCCCGGTGAGCTCATGGACCGTCTTCAGGTGTCCGTTTTTGCCCCGATCCTTCTGTACCTTGTCGTAGCCGTAGATGTGGTTTTCTGGCAGAGGAATTCGGTGATGGGACAAGATCTCGACGACTGCATCGGTAGGCTTGGAGGTGGTCACGTAGATCTGATCAAAGCGGTCCTGGCAGGCCAGCAGTCCCTCTTCCAACTCCGGGTAAAGTGGGTTCAGCCCTAGCCAGGTGGTCTCATTCCGTGCCCGAATGTCACGGCGTTTTCCTTGAAAGAGCTCCTCCAGCTCCTTTGAATCTGCGGCTCCGACCTCTTGGCACACTCGATCCAGATGGTCGCGGGAACGTTGATCGAAGTCCTCCTGTATCTTAATGGGTATTCCCTTGGTAATGAAGTAGAGAATCAGCATGTAGTCTTTGCCGTCACGGATAAAGGGCCGTATCCGATAGAACTTCTTTCGGAGACTCTCGGGAATCTCGTCCAGGTGCGGTGCAGGGGCGAGGCCGGCGATTGGGGCATAGTAGGAATAAGAGGTGAAAAGACACTCACCGGCGCTGTCACAGATGACGCCATCAAAATCGAGTGCCAGAATCTGAGAAGCCATTGTGAGAGTGCCTCCCGCTTTGTAATCTAATCTTCGGATCCAGGCTAGATTGTCAGAGATGGAAGCAGCGCCGTCAAGCTGCTGGTTCAGGTGGTTTCCGCGCCCTGGCTCGGTCGGGCTCCACCCGCCAAGATCGAAGTTGTGGGAAGGGCTGAATAATCTGATAGACTCAGACTTGCCTATTGAAAAGGAGTTCTTGATGTACTCACTGATCCAATCCATTCCCATTCGGCAACTACTTCTGGAGCAGCTGCCGGTCGCCTCCGCGTCCCTCCTGATCGCCGAACTCTTCTACAAACTCGGTAGCTTCATGCTTGAATGTGTCGCCTTTCTTGCGACCTGGTATGTCCTGGATGCGGGCGTGAATCTGGCAAGCGGTTTGTGGCGGAAGTCCAGATCCGATGGATAAGTAGCCGCTCCGAAGCTATTCTGGAGGGGAAAACTGGAAGGCGTACAGATCACTATCTCGCAGATGGAAGCGGATCTGAATCTTCCTTCCCTGGAGCTGACTGAGGCTCGTTTGGCCCTTCCAGCTGATGACATGAGCCAGCGAATCGGTCATCACCGGATCGCAATCCATAGCTCCGAACCCGGGGATGGGGTCTCCCTTCCGATCCAGAATCTCGACTCTCAGTTGGCCTCGAGTGTTGGCGTTGACGGTAAGTCGTCCCTCGACAGGTACTAGCGTTCTGGTGGTAACGGTTGCGTCTTTTGTGGAAGTAGTCAGCGAAACAAACCCGTCGAGGCGCAGCTGAGCGAGTCCGGTCGCCCGCTGCTTTCGCTCTCCTTCTTCTATCCAACCTTCCTGAATCTTCTTAAGGCTCTCCGTTCCGTAGGGAATGTTTTCGCCCCAGTAGTAGGTCCACAGCTTGCCGTCGTAGACCACGGGGGCCACCGGAATGCTGAGCTCGCTATCCCAGGAACCAGGTTCTCCCTTGCTCAGGATGAAGCCGCCGGGGAAGGGCCGGCTCCACTGAATGCCATCTCGGCTGAAGGCCAATTCCGAGTAAGCTCTCACCCACTCGTCCCCACTCTTTTCGAAGACCCAGAGCCAGCCTAGATAAACGCCCTCGTAGAGGAAGGAGGCCAGCCCTTTGAAATGTCGTTGAGACTCGTCGGGATCCGGCGCGAGTATGGTTTCGGCATCCGACCAGGTCTCGAAGTCGGGGCTAGTAGCTCGACCGACGGAGTTGGGGCTTCCAGGCATCCGCACGTAGAAGATGAATTTCTCGACCCGGGGATCCCAGCCCAGCAGGTTCCCGTTGTGAGGCTTCCGGAACCAGGGATTTCCATCTCCGTTCAGGAGCCAATGAATGCCATCTGCGGAATAAGCTTTGGTGACAGCGGACTTACCGTCGAAGATGTCCACGTAGGTCATCTTGAAGCGACGACTTGCATCCGGATCACGAGGGTCCTTGATCACGTTGGCCCGCCTCATCCAGGTGGTGCCCCAGGGAAGCATGTTGTTTTCCCTGGAACCTTCCGATTGGACCAGTCCCAGATTGGGTTTGGTCCACTGATAGCCGTCCTCGGACACAGCGTAGGACACCTTGTATTGAATTCCGGCGTGAGCCTTCGGATCGATCTGCGAGGTCATGTACCACATCTTGAACTGTTCGGTCTCCTCATCGAACAGCACCGCGCGCCCATTGGGTGAAACGGACCAGCGTTCGCCAGGCGCGTCTCCGACGATGACGGGATTGCCTGAGTAGCGCAGGAGTGGATGAAGGACGCGGCTGACGCCTCGAGTTGAAGACACGACGAAATCGTCGATGAACAGCTGTTTTTGGTATCCGATTTCAAGGACGGGAGCGGAGGGCTCGCCATCTTGGCAGCCACTGATCATGAGTGCGGCTAACAAGACGGCGGAGAGGATGAGTTTCATCGGCGAGAAAATTTCCCGACCGTGTCACTCATAGTGGAGTGCGTCGATCGGATCCAAAGCAGCAGCTCGGTGCGCAGGGTAGTAACCGAACAAGACCCCGATAGCTCCCGAGAAGAGGATCGAAATCAGGACTGAGTTGGGATCGATGAGGGTTGGCCAGCCTGCCAGCTGAGATATCCCATAGGATCCGCCCATTCCGGCTGCCAGGCCCACCAAGCCGCCACAGAGACAGAGGAGGATCGATTCGGACAGGAACTGAACCCTTACGTGAGCAGGTCGTGCGCCGATCGCCATGCGGATGCCTATTTCCCTAGTCCGCTCGGTGACGGACACCAGCATGATATTCATGATGCCGATGCCGCCGACCAGCAGTGAAACCGCAGCAATGCTTGCCAGCAACCCGGTCATGACCCGGTTGGTGGCCTCGGCCGCGTCCGCAAATTCGCTGAGATTCCGCACCCTGAAGTCGTCGGCCTTTCCGTCTAGATTATGTCTCTGCCGGAGCAGGTTCGAAATCTGTTCCTGAGCGGCAAAGCTGGCCCGGGCACTGACTGCTCCAATCAACCCGGACTGGACATACAATACCCCGCCCTGGAACTTCTTCTGCACGGTGGTGAAAGGAACGACGATGGTATCGTCCTGATCTCGCCCCCAGTTATTGGATCCCTTCTTGGCCAGAACGCCGAGAACCTGAAAGGGCAGGTTCTTGATGCGAATGGTGTGGCCAACCGGATCTCCTCCGCCGAATAGCTCATCAACGACCGTCTGCCCCAGGACAGCCACCCGGGAAGCGCCCTTGACATGGTTCTCGTCGAAGAAGGTGCCCTGTACAACTTTCCAGTTGCGCAGCAAGGGGTATTGTTCGTTGTAGCCTTCGATTCGAGTGTTCCAGTTCTGGTTACCGGCAACGACCTGTGACATGGTGGACGCACTGGGGCTGACCGCCCGCACGGTAGGCAGCTCAGCTTGCATGGCGTCGAAGTCGGCAGCCGTGAGGGTGTTTATCGTTCCTGAGCCGCTGCGGATGCCATAGGAGCGGCGGCTCCCAGCACGGATCCAGAGCGTGTTGGAACCCATGGCGGCGATCTCTTCCTGAACCTGTCGCTGTGCCCCCTTCCCCAGACTCACCATCGCAATGACGGCGCCCACGCCGATGATGATGCCCAACATGGTTAGGAAAGACCGAATCTTGTTCCGATTCAAGGCCTTGAACGATATTCTGAGAATCATCCAAAAGCTCATTTCATACCTACTCTCGAAGCGTGATGGAGTTGAGGAGTAGAACCGTTCGGAAATCGATTGGATTCCTTCCCGCTCCTCTCGGACTCATCGCTAGTTCATCTCGTCGCTGATAATGTTTCCGTCTCTCATCTCGATGATACGGGAAGCAAAATCTGCGATCTTCCGCTCATGGGTCACCACGATGAGGGTGATCCCTTTCTCCGAATTGAGGTTTTTCAAGAACCGTAGAATTTCATCTGAGGTGACGCTGTCCAGGTTTCCGGTAGGTTCATCGGCCAACAGGATAGAGGGTTGGTTGACCAGTGCTCGGGCCACCGCAACGCGCTGCTGCTGCCCCCCCGAGAGCTGATTGGGGAGAGCTTTTGCCTTTTCGGGAATGCCGACAATCTCCAAAGACTCTTCGATCCGTCTGGTTCGCTCTGCTTTGGCCACCCCAGCATAGAGCATGGGGGCCTCGACATTCTCCCAGACCGAGGTGCGGGGGAGGAGGTTGAAGCTTTGGAACATGAAGCCGATCTTCTGATTACGGATGTCCGCTCGCTGAGCCGTAGAGAAGGTGGAAACATCGACACCATCCAGCAGATAGACTCCTCTGGTGGGTCGATCGAGGCATCCGAGGATGTTGAGCATGGTCGATTTACCGGAGCCCGATGCCCCCATGATGGCCACCAATTGCCCCTTGGGGATTTCAAGCGAAATCCCTCTCATGGCCTCGACCCGTACCTCACCTAGGTCGTAGATCTTCCAGACCTGGTCCAGCGAGATAAGGCCTCTGGCCTGAGTTTCCGTCGTCACCGGTTTGTCGACGACGGTCCCGAGTTGTTCATAAGGCGCAGTCTCAACCAAGGCTAACGTCCTCCACCACGCCTGGCGCCGCCGGTTCCCCTGGCACCGCCGGCCCCCCGGCTAGCCGATCTGTTACCGCCTCGATTGCGGCGGGGCCCGAAGGCTCCGCTGAAGGGAGACGCCGCCTGCTGCGAGCCGACTTCCTCATCCAGCTTCCAGGTAATCACCTGTTCTCCTTCTTCCAGGTTTCCTTCCAGAATGACGGTCTCTCGCCCGTCGGAAATACCCAAACGGACGCGACGAGGCTCAGGCTTCTCATCTTTCAGAACCCAGAGGATACCTCGCCTGGACCGGCTTCGTTCCGCCGCCGGAAAGTGAATCTTGGGACCAGCCTGGATTCCATACTGTTCGATGGTGGAGGTTCGGATAATCGCTCCCAGGCCGGCTTGTGTCCCCGCTGCTCCGGACGAATCCAGTGGACTTTTCCCTCGCCTCCTGTCACCGTCTTGGCCCCCTGGTCCTGGGGCCCCCTGGGGTCTGCGCCCGCGCCCCTGAGCTCTCATCGAATCCGGTGGGCGGTCCGTCGATGTCGATGCGGACAGCGGAGGCAACATTTTCTCAATCTCTTCTGGGTCCTGGTTTGCCGGCTGATAGCGAAGCGCGGCGTTGGCGATTTTCAAGGTGTCTTCGAAACGAGCTACCGTGAAGGTGACGTTCGCCGTCATCGCGGGTCTGAGCTTCAGCTGCGGGTTGTCAACATCAATCATCACGTTGTAGACGACGACGTTGGTGGCTCCCCCTCCAGTACCAGCCGCGGCGCCGCTACTGGAGGTAGTCGGCAGTTTCGAACTGAGTCGAATTTCCGAGATCTTTCCGGAAAAGGACTGGCGAGAAAAGGCGTCCACGGTGAAGTCCACGTCGGCTTGTTCGGAGATGGCACCGATGTCAGCTTCATCGATTTGAGCGATCACCTGCATTTTGCTCAGATCGTTGGCGATGAGAAAGAGGATGGGAGCCTGGAAGCTGGCGGCCACAGTCTGACCGATGTCGACGTTTCTCTCGATGACAACCCCGTCGATCGGAGAAGTAATATTGGTGTAGCGCAGGTTGACGTTAGCCATCTTGAGCTCGGCTCGGGCCTGCTTGACGTTCGCCGCAGACTGGTCTTGTTGGGCTCGTGCGGATCTGATCGATGCTTCCACCTGGCTGACCTGTGCCTTCGCCTGACGAAGTCGTGCCCTGGTCTGGGCCGCATTGGCCTGGGCGATTTCCAGTTCCTGCTCAGATATTACCTTTTCTTTAGAGAGTTCCTGGCTGCGTCGCAGCTGACGTTGAGCCTCCTCCACAGTGATCTGTGACGCCTCGACGTTGGCCTGGCTACTGGTCAGCTCGGCCTGTCGGTTTATCAGATTGGCTTCCGAGCTTTTGACCGTCGCCTGGGCAGTTGCCAGCTGGGCCTTGGCTCTCTCAAGCTGCGCCTCGAAGTTAGCGGGATCGATCACCGCCAAGGTTTGGCCCTTCTTCACCACGCTGTTGAAGTCAGCGGAAAGCTCCTTGACGCGTCCCGAAACCTGACTTCCCACCTGGACGGTAATGACGGCCTGCAGCGTGCCCGTGGAACTCACGGTCCGGCGAACGGACCCACGAGTGACGTCCACCGTGAGGTACTGCTCTTCGTCTTTGCTGGCCGTTCCCAGGTAGTAATAGCCTCCAGCCACAAAGACCAACAAAACAACCCCAACCGCGACGAATTTTCGAGTTCGATTATTTTTCACGATAGCGCATTATACCGGTTGGTCTCGCAGTTGTTTCAAGGGATTCTTTGGTCCTAAGGGTCTGCGCAAAAAATAACTTGGCATTTTGGCATCTCATCTTCACACCAGATTCGGCCGCTCCTCAATCGCAAAATCCTCAACGTAGCCCAGCTACGCCTGCGGTTTCGCTCAATCGTTCGCGGCCAAATTTGGCGCAAATCTGAGCGCCAATTTTACCAAGTTATTCTTGTGCAGACCCTAAGCTGAAACTTCAAAGAATCGTCTGAACGTCTGAACGTCCCTTGTCTGTGAAAACCGTGGCACGGCCTTCCAGGCCGTGATTGTGGAGCCTCTAGCTCCACGGGCCGGCCATCACGGGCAGGGATGCCCGTGCCACTACGGGATGTTGACGTTTCTTCCTGAATGATCCAGCGCAGCCGTAGGCCGCACTAACCTGAAACTTCATTCGGAACTCGCACCTCCAGGTCGCCCAATAATGCGGAACGTGAGGAAGCCTGAAGGGCGAGCGAGGGGTTGGAGGGCAGCGCAATCGGGGGACGAAGGGGCCTGAGGCGCGGCAAGTAGCCAAGCCGGGGGAATGCGGGGTGTTCCCCAACCCCTCGCTTGCGCTTCAGGCTTTCATGAATCGGCAATGCCTGTCCTGGGGGCGGCACTAAGCTGAAACTTCGGAAATCCAAGGTACAAGATACAAGGTACAAACAAGCTCCAAATCACAATCATCAAGTTCCAAACGATCGCCGCCATCAACCCTCGGCGATCCGACAGAGCCGCGAACGACTAGACCCGTTAGCAATCGACCCGTTAGCAACTTGAGGCCAAGTTCCGAGGAGAGAGCTGGACAACAGCACAATCTCCCCCCCTAAAGGGTGATCTTCGTCACAAACCTTCCTCCAGCGACGGTCGATAAGGGGGAAACACACAGAAAGGAGACAGTCAAATGGAGAAACTGGTTAGGCTTAGAAACAATGTAAAGGGGCTTGTCCGAGACGAGTCGGGGCAGACGGTGATGGAATACGCTCTTCTGATCGTGCTCGTGGCACTCGCCATTTCCGCCGCCTTTCCACCGGTACAAACTGCGATTTCCACAGTCTTTACCGACGTTCAGGGTGCGCTTGGCGGCGGTCCCTAAAAAGACTCGTCAGGAAGGGGTGGCGCTCCGTCTTCACAGCCCTTCAGCGCCGCCCCTTCTCTTGACACCATTCGGCTGGTTGCCGTTAGTTAGTAAACGGGAGTGAACGAGCCCTCGAGGAAGTTGCTCCAAACCCTCCTGTAGGGACCTCTCAATCACAAAGCGTAAGGGGCTCTACCGGTCTCAAACCAACTGGGCCGATCTACACTTCAGACAGCGGGTGTGGGGCTCCGTGGGTGCGTGTCCTTGCATGTCGTATCAACTGATTCAGTCCGACAATAGATCGAGTTCGCAACGTGGACTCATGGTTGTCGAAGCGGCTTTCGTAACGCTGCTGTTTCTCATCTTCATGCTGGGCATCTTCGAAGGAGGTCGTGTTCTGAGCGTGCAGCAAGCCCTCAACAACGCAGCACGAGAGGGCGCGCGAATCGCGGTGATGCCCGAAAGCCAAACCAGCGCGCTTCCTTCTGGGCTCAGATCGAGGATGAGATCAACCACTATCTGGGAGCCGCGGTGGTTACGGGAACCACCGTGATCGTTGAAAGACCCGTCACGATTCAGGTGGGAAATGTGGCGACTCAGTTAACCCGAATGACGGTGTCGCTGCCCTACGTCCTCACCCCGATTCCACTTTTTGGAGGCCTTCACTTTACCCTTTCGGGTAGGGCGTTGATGCGCAATGAAATCAGTCCCTGATCCTATTCTAGCCAGATCGTCGAGAAGCAATTCTCGTGGTTCTATCGTGGTGGAGTTGGCCTTGGCAGTTCCGCTGCTGGCTGTTCTGCTCTTGCCGATTGCTGACCTGGGCCTGTTGATCCGTGAGCATCAGATCCTCAAGACTGCGATGAGGGAAGGGGCCCGATTTTCAGCCATGGCTGAGAACCGAGTTGACCTCTCCCAGGATCCCGCCGTCACCAGATACCGCATTAAACAGCGTGTCATCGACTATCTGGAGGGTTTCTCGATAGTCTCCGACGATATCACGATCGATCAAGACTACCTGATGACCACGGGAGGAATAGTGGTCGTCGGCTCTGAACTCGTGGTGACCTACAATCGCACCCTTCTGATTCTCGGGCCCCGCTGCTTCCAGCTGGGGGTGTGAATCTTACCGGGAGAGCGGTACGTGAAATTTTTATTATTAGGGGTATTCAGTTGCCTCAGGTAACCCCAAGGTGTCGTGTCTTGGGGTATGGAAGACTACCCGAAGACACTGGGTGAATTCGAGGCGCGGTTCTCGTCCGAAGGTGCTTGCCGGGAGTATCTTCTGCAGTTGCGTTGGCCGCAAGGAGTTTCTTGCCCGCGTTGCGAGTGTCGCGAGGTATGGGAGCCCATTCGTGGTTTGCTGGTCTGTGCTTCGTGCAGCTATCACACGGCCTGGACTTGGCTCCACAAGCTCAGGCGGGCCATGGTCAGGCCGGGACGAGATCGCCTTTCAGGCACGCTGGAAGTGGATGAGATCTATGTGGGCGGCGCGAAACCTGGTAAGCGAGGGCGTGGTGCGTCGGGAAAGAGCTTGGTCGTGATCGCGACAGAGATCGAGGGTACCCACATGGGCTGGATCCGGCTGGCACGTGTGCCGGCCGGATGCCTCTGCCCAAAGCCTGGAAAAGGCGGTACAGCAAACCGTGCTCCCAGGCGCTTCATAGCTTGAAGGGGTGCATATAGAGGTCAATCAGGGTGTGGTTGGAGCACCAGATCCCACTCCCTCACGGTCATGGCTCTGTCAGGGTTGCTAGCGATGATTATGGCTGAGGCCATCCCAGTTTCTTTCTCGAATGATCCGGTCAGGCGATAAACTCAGAAGTAGGAAACTGCCAGCGCGACTAAGTAGAACTCCAATCATGCTCCTTTTGGTCCCAGATCAGGTAGTCCTAACCCGCCAAGATGGGGAGCAAGAGGATCGCACTCGTGTGACCGCTTGTGTCCTGGAATCTGAGTCAAGGTGCCACGAACTCGCCGGTTTCGAAGATCCGATCTGCTGGGACAATGCGAATCTGGTCTCTGGGGACACCCAGTCTGTAGGAGCCCCATACGGCATCCTTCTGCAGAATCTCGAGCTTGTCCGGGGAAATCGCGTGAACCTCTTTTCCCTGGTGATCAATATTCGGAATCTGATATTCCTCCAGGCTCTTCCCAGCGGCAGGTAGGTCCCCTGCTAACTGGTTTGCTAGATTCTCTGCTTGGTCGCTGTGGGTAACCACTACGTATTTGAGGTTTTCGGTCTTGAGGTGTGTTCGAATCGCCGAGTTGACCTGCTCAACCGTGACCGCGTCCAGTCGTTCCAGATAGTGGTCCAGGTAACCCGAAGCCGACTGACGATAGAAGGCATCATCCAGACGGACATTGAGCAGTCGCGATCCGGTCTCGGCCAGATTGAGATAAAGGACTTTGGCCTTGTTCTTGGCGGCAGCTACCTGTGCCTCTGTGAGTCCCTCGCGCACGAAGTTCTCCAGTTCCCAGGTGAGGCCCTTGAGCAGGTGGAGGGCGTAACGATGGGCAACGGGGCGGATCCAGATGCTGAAATACTGCCGGCTGCGAGGCGTATTGAATGGGGGAAAGAGAGACCTTGGTCTGGACGCGAAGTGCTCGATATAGGAATAGTTCCCGTAGTTGTATCCCCGCTTCTGCCGGATTTCCCGAAAGAGATGGGAGAAGCCGTCACGGTGAACTCCGAAAAAGACGTTGGCGACGTACAACGGCCAGTAGTCACGGCTGTGTCGGGTGACCGAGATGGGAAATGCGGCATGAAGTCCGCTCGAGTCCGCATTGGGCACCGAGACGATCACCGCATGTCTCCCCCGGAAACTCAGTGGACCCTTTAGTGCCGCGCGACTGAGTTTTGCAGTCTGGTCGAACCCTTGGCCTATCTTCTCCACGGCCTTGCTCACCCTTGCCCTCGACGTGGCATCTCCCTTATTGAGAGCCAGGATGGCGTATTCGGGCCGATAGTGGGTGGTATAGAACGCTAGAAGATCTTCTCTAGAAACGTTCGCGAGACCCTGAACGCTCCCCGAAGACAGGTGAGCGTAGGAGGTGCCTTCGAAGATAAAGTGGTCTATGGCATTCAATCCGAGTCCCTCGGTATCTTCGTAGCGCAGTGCCCCCGAGAGGTTCTCCACTGTTTCTGCCCGTATCCGGTCGAGTTCTCGGGCCTGAAACAGGGGCTGGCTTAGAAGGGGTCGTAGCACGCGGTTCAAATACTCTTCCAGAACGTCTCCTGGGACCGTGATATAGAAGGTCGTAGCTTCTTTGGCTACCCGGACTGATGGTTTGGCCCCCTGCCCCCAGGGGCGCGTCATCAGAGCCAACTGCTCCTTCGTAACGGGATCTGCGGGATTACCGAAACCACCTTGAAGTAGGGTATGGCCGGTGAGGTAGGCCAATCCCTCCTTGCCCGCAGGATCGTGGGCTGATCCGGCGCGAATCATGAGACTAATCTGGATCAATAGGGAGGCGCTAGAGGTGCTGACCACGGTCATGCCTCCGGGCTTCCCTGGTGGCTGAGCGGCCAGATAGAAGATCCCCAGCAACACAATCAGAACCGAACCCAGAAATGATTTGCGCTTTCCGCTCAAGATCATTGTTCCTCTTCCGGAGTCATCGTCACGATCACGCGATTCTTTTCCAGGAAGTGTCGAGTGGCAAAGGCGTCGATATCAGCGGGTTGCAGTGCCTGGATGGCGTCCGCTAGAAGATCCAAGATTCTTGGACTTCGTTGGAATCGATAGTACCAGGCGAATTGCATGGCGATGTTGGCGGGGCTATCGAGCATTGCCAACAGGTCGTATCGATACTTACCCTTCAGTTCTTCCAGAGTCTTGGAAGCATCTGGATCCTGGGAGAAGCGCTTGAGTGCCTCGAAGGCGCTCTCCATGTCTGCGATGACATGGTCCAGGTAGGCGGTCCCTTTTGCCCGATATTGATCCTTGAACAGGGTTGAGGAGAGCGCCAGGTAACGCGGGTCGAAGCTCTCGTAGTCCCCAGAGTAGACGGAAAGCTGGCTGGCGGTTTTCTTTTCGTAGCGCAACAGTTGATAGAGTGGGGAAGTTTCGCCAGCCAGCAACTCAGAGAGCATCTGACCTACCGCTCCCTCGGCGGAAGCGGGTTGGAAGGCCGGCATTCGATAGGCGTAGCTGATGCGAGGGGGAACATCGGCCCCCCAGGTCACGTGCTCTCTCTTGGCGCCTGGGGCGGTTCCACGTACGGGAATGGATGGCAACTGTGCCGGTTCCCAACTCCCATAGAGTTCCTCAGCCAGAGCGAAGATCTGTTCAGAGTGGACGTCTCCTGCCACGACCAATACGACGTTGTTGGGACGGTAGTAGGTCCGGTAGAACTCCAACGCGGCCTCGTACTCATTGGGCATGTCTTTGACATCTTCGAGGTATCCGATGGTGGTATGCCCATAAGAGTGATCGGGAAACATCAAGGTCAACAGCTGCTCCCTGATCTTCAGACCTGGATCCGAGGCGCCTCGACGATACTCTCCAAAAACCGCGCCAGCCTCTGTCTTGAAGATTTCCTCATCGAAGTCCAGGTGCTGGAACCGATCCGCTTCCAGCTGTGGGAGCCCGGGCTCCCCTTGATGAGGAACGAGCCTAGAGGTGAAGGTCAGGGGATGGTAATAGGTGACGTCGAAGTCGGTCCAGCCATTATTGAAGGCCCCGATGCGGTTGATGGCGCGGTCGTATCCGTTGACCTCACCTTTCCAGCGATGGCGGAAAAGAATGTGTTCGAATAGATGAGCAAGCCCTGTCTTTCCGGCTTCGATTTCGTTTCGGGTCCCTGCCAGAACCAGGGTGTTGTAGGAGAGCACGTGTTTGAATTCGGGGGCTTCGATGACAATTACATCGAGCTGGTTTTTCAGGGTTTTCTTCGCTACGGTGTAGGGAAAGAATTGCGGAAATGCTGGGGTCGGCGTGGCCAAGGCCAAAAGTAGGAGTAGATATCCTTTTTTCATGGGATTCGCCAGTGGACTCGCAGAAGGATACATCAGATAGGTTGTCCGGAACCACCGCCGCCGCAGGATCCGGATAAGAGCAGGTTCGGAGGCCTATGATGGCCTGTGCCGCGTTGGCGGAAGGAAGGGAAAAGCTTGCCGGTGCCTCATTCTTGGGATCTGACGCCCAAGCAGGCGGTTGAACTTCAAAAACAGCTCCGGGGCCAGGTGAGAACGGATCTCCCCTCGAAGCCAGTGTCCCGGGTTGCCGGTCTCGACGTAGCGTATATCCGAGAGCTGGGCGAATCTGTAGCCACCGTAGTGGTGCTGTCGTACCCGGATTTGGGCATCGTTGAATCCGCGGTTTCCAGGAGTGCTACCCCCTTTCCCTACGTACCTGGTTTGCTGAGTTTTCGTGAGATTCCCCCACTGCTGAAAGCACTTGGAGAACTGAGTGCCACGCCGGATCTGATTCTAGTCGACGGCCATGGTTGGGCACACCCACGCCGCTTCGGTATCGCCTGCCATCTAGGGCTCTGGCTACAATCGCCTACAATAGGTGTCGGAAAGTCGCGTCTATGTGGGCGGTTTTCGGAACCTGGAATTCAGAAGGGAGAACTCAGTGATCTGACGCATCGTGAGGAGATCATCGGCAAAGTGCTGCGAACCCGAGCTGGCGTCAAACCTATCTTCGTATCAGTCGGCTATGGGCTGCCGCTTGATTCATGTGTCCGATGGGTTCTCGGCTGCTCCCCTCGTTTTCGAATCCCTGAGCCCATCCGTCAGGCACACAATCTTGCGGCCAACCGCAAGTAAACCGATTCCCTATAATGTCGCCATGGCGTCGAAAAAGGATAAGGCTCCCAGCAGCCCTCAAGGCCCTCCCAAAGTTCCGGCTTTGCGACCCGAGGACGTGGTCTATCGGATCTGCTATGCCCGAGCGAATCTGAGCGAACTACTCCAGAGTGCCGAGACTAGATCTAGGATTCGGCGCTTGCCACCGGCCCAGCTATTTTTCAGCCTGAAGGAACTTGACGAAGCTGAGATTCAAAGGCTACTCCCTCATCTCACCGAAGAACAGTGGACCGGTATTCTCGATCTGGATCTCTGGTCGAGGGACAGGGTTCTCCTAAACCGGTTTCACTACCGGATGTCACATATTTTGGGGAGTGAGGATGCCGTCACTCAGAAGCTGCTTCGGGGCACCGACCTTGAGCTGCTGGGCCTGGCTTTAAACCCCCTGAGGATCCACCGACTCGACGAGGATGGGGCTCCCGAGGCAGAGGGGCCGGTGTTGGAAACCCCCGATCACCACTATGTCGTAGAGCTCCCTGAGGATGCCGAAGAAGCCAGGTTCCTACGAGCCTTCATTCTCAGGCTCTACGAATTGGACTCTGAGGGCGCCGCGCTCTTGTTGGAGGAGTCGCACTTTCGAACCTGGAGCGAGATGGAGGAAATGGCCTATCAGAGCCGCAAGCGTCGAGTCGAAGACATGGGCTTCCAGGATTACTACGACGCGATTGAGATCTATGCGTTGCTTCCTCTTGACGCGCCTCTTCCACTGAAGAACTGGGAGAAGATTCGCGAGGTGAGCGCGCTGCCGCTTGCGGCGACAGAGCTGAGCTCTGGGTCGATACTGCTTATTGCAGCGCTAGCCCGCTTCACGCGTCCCCAGGAAATGGAGTCGCTCCTGGAGGAGCTCTTCTTTGTCTGCAACAAGCTACTTGTTGCGGATAGGATCTCTCCCGATGATCCGGCGCTAGTCAAACAGGGAATTTCGAAGGAGATTAACGGGATTAATCTGGGTCTCGATTGCTGGTCTGGAGGTAATCTGTTGGTCGCCGAAGAAGGGCTGGCTAAGCACTATCTGCAGTCTTTCTTTCGTCTCGGCTACAGTCAGATCAGGGCGCTTCAGGAGGAAGCTCGCCGGATTCAATCGGAGACACCTGAGCCCGAGCCAGGATCTTTCCTGGAAGCAGTACTACACGGGATTCTGGAGCGATACCCAGTTTTCACAGAATCGACAGAGGGCCAGATTGGCCGACGCTTTTTCTCTACGCGAGAGGATCTGGAGATGTCGCGCAAGCGCCTGTCAGAGATTGAGAATCTGGAGCCCACCCGCCTGGCAGCCGGCAAGAGTGTTTCCGAATGAAGTTTCAGGTGAATTCCAGGAAGGGCCGCGAGCGCCAGAGGGTGTCGCAAGAGTCCGTTTTGGAGTCCGGACAGAGCCCTGCTGGTCAATAGGCCAGCGCTGAGTCAGAAAGGCTGCTCTGTATGTTTTCCAGCGTCCTAGAGATCGAGGTCAATCCTGAAGGGATTGTGTATTTCAGCCCAGGGTTTCCGAACCCTGGGTTGTCGGTCCTCTTTCCCAGGAATCTAGCCTGAAAGGGTTGCACACACTGCTTCATCTAGGTCGCCTGAAAAACAATTAGAAACGATGTAACTTCTGATTAATCGAATCTTTCAGGGTTGGATCTGAAGGGAGAACAAGATGACCCAGGGTTCGGAAACCCTGGGCTGAAATACGGAATCCCTTCAGGATGCACATACTCCTGAGTGCTTGAACCAGGTCAAGGTGAAGCCGAACACGTACGCTGCTTTTAGCAGCCTCCTTGGACGGGCCTATCACGGAAGTGGCAGCTAGACCTGCTCCGTTAGGGTCGCGGATTCTGATGTGGACTTTTGCGACACCCCCGCCAGAGAGCGGACAGTTATTGTCGCGAGCAGCGTCGAGAGTGTCTGGGCAAACTTTCTTATCTCGTGCTGCCATGCTGCCCGCTCTCTGTGACGCTCGCGGATAGGTCTGGCGCCCTTCTTTCTTGAAGGAAGGCTATCGCTGGATCGACCCAGCCTTCTTCAGCAGCCCGATAAACTCCGCTCGGTAGCCGTAGGCATCTTCTCCTTTACCCTCGATCGCCAGTTCGAGCGCGCTACTCAGGGTGGCATTGCCCTTGTGGGGTGAGTCTCTCAGGACCATGCCGAAGGAGGCTACGGCAGCGACAAATCTGAAATCCACAGAGGCCTGGCTGTAGAGCTTGGCGTCGTCGTAGACCGCAAACTCCATGAGCTCTCTGCTCTGTCCTGATGGCTTCTTGTAGCGGAGCTTCAAGGTGAGCATCTCGCTGCTCGCAGAGGCGCTCGTTATCGCTCTGGGCTTCTGGTATTTGAGTGGATCCACCCCGGGAACTCCCACCGATGCTCCCCCTGGCACCACCTCGTAAAGGACGGTGAACGTATGTCCGGCACCGATCTCTCCGGCGTCCTTGGTGTCATCGTTGAAGTCCTGGTCGCGCAGCATCCGGTTCTCGTAACCGATCAGGCGATAGGCCTTGACCTCAGCCGGATTGAACTCGATCTGGATTTTCACATCCTTTGCGATGGTGATCAGGGTGGCTCCCATCTCTCTCACCAGGACCTTGCGTGCTTCGTTAAGGGTGTCGATGTAGGCGTAGTTCCCGTTCCCCTTGTCGGCGATCTTCTCGACGGTGGAGTCCTTGTAGTTGCCCACTCCAAACCCGAGGACACTCAGAAAGACACCGCTTTTTGCCTTTTCTTCGATCATGTGGAGGAGGTCACCTTGATTGGTGACTCCCACATTGAAGTCACCATCAGTGGCCAGGATGACCCTGTTGATGCCGCCGGCTATGAAGTTGGATACGGCGGTATCGTAGGCCAACTTGATTCCGGAGCCTCCATTGGTGGATCCTCCTGCCTGCAATCGATCCAGCGATGCTAGAATCTGCTCCTTTTTCTCGCAGGAGGTCGAAGGCAGAACCAGTCCCGAAGCGCCGGCGTAGACTGCGATCGCCACCCGGTCGTTTTCACCCAATTTCTCCACGAGCAGTCGCATGGCCTTCTTCAACAGGGGGAGCTTGTTTTCGGGGCGCATGGACCCAGAGACGTCGAGCAGAAAGACCAGGTTGCTGGGCGGTCGTTTTGCCAGATCCACGTCCTTGCCTTTGATCCCGACGCGCACCAGCCGATGCTTCAACTCCCAGGGCGCCTGAGCGATCTCCACCTGGACCGAAAAAGTATTCGAGCCGGAGGGAGCCGCGTAGTCGTAGGAGAAGTAATTGATCATCTCCTCGATTCGGACCGCGCCTCGGGGTGGCAACATGTCACGGTTCAGAAAGCGGCGCACGTTGGAGTAGGAGGCGGTGTCCACATCGATAGAGAAAGTAGACAGAGGATTCTGCGTCACCTCCAAGAAGGGGTTGTCGACAATCTGATCATAGGACTCGGTGTTGAAGTCCTGCCCCCTTCTGCGCTGGCCGGGAGCAATGTCCGGCGGTACAGGTGCTGAGAGTGGAGGAAGCGAAGGGGGTCCCGACATAACGTGAACACCTCCGATAACACCAGGCACAACACCTCCGGGGACACCTCCGACACTGCCTCCGGGAATACCTCCAATAACGCCTCCTGGGACTCCCGCGGCTGGTGAAACATGGGCTGCGGATTCACGGAATCTCAAAGCGGAGGACAGCGCCGTTCCCTGCACCGGTGGCGGGGGGCTTGTTTTAGACCTATCTTGTGGATGCACTCTTGCCGCAAGTGGCTCTGCGATAGCATCGACCAACTCGCGTTTCTCCTTCCGCATCGGCTGAGGGCCTTGAGCTCGTTCATCGGAAGCGCTCGGGGTTTCCCCCGGCTGTGTCGGTAGACTCTTGTTTGCACTATAGAGGGAGGCGGCCGGCTTCGCCTCTTCCATGACCGAAGGAGTGCCTGACCCCGAACCACTCGTAGGCAAGAGGGTAGGGGCCTCGAGTTGAGCTATCTGCTTGTCCGGCGCAACTCGTTCCGGACCCAGCAGGGAAACGTTGATTGCCAGGATCAGGCAGGCTACGGCCGCCAGTCCTCCAACCAGGCCCCAGCGCGAGCGGGCCAGATGCAAGAAGGGGTGAGATTGATGCTGGCTCTTCGAGGCAATCCCCTGTTGCTGACGCTCCGAGAGAAGTGTTATCGGCTCGCTCCGGAGCTTGTTTGTCAGCAAGGTGGCCGCCGCCCGAATGGATTCGACTTCCTGTCGTGCTTCCTCGGAATGCTCCAGGAGCTCTTCGATTGCCGCTCGCTCGTTGTCATCCTGAATCTCACCCAGGGCGTAGGCAGTTAACTTTGGATCGTTGGGGTTGATCTTCATTTGATCCTCCTTATCGCTTTTGAGCCCAGATCTGATTGGGCGGGAAGCTTCTGACGGATGGTCTTGAGTCCAGTGTGGATCAGGAAGCCAACATTACTGACTGAAAGCTCGGTGACCTGGCTGATCTCGCGGTAGCTCATGTCGTTCTGAAACTTCAGCCGAATCACTTCTTGTTGGTTTGGAGGAAGCTTCTCCAGAAGCTGCATCACCCGGCTGGTGGCTTCCTCTTGCTCCAGTAATCTCAGGGCTCCTGGTTCCGAGCTGGCTCGGGAATTCGACTGGGTCTCGGTAAGCGGCTCCATTCGACTCTCCTTTCTCTGGACGTCCAGAGCTCGGTTGCGACAGACCGTGAACAGCCACTGGGCGAGGTGACCTTCGATTTGACTGGGTTTTTGCTTGCATAGTCTGATGAAGGTGTCCTGAACCACGTCTCTGGCCTTCTCAGAATCGCCAGTAATGTGGGCAGCATAGCGAACGAGCGTGCCTTGATAGCGAGCTAGTGCAGACTGGATCCAGTCGGCTTTGTCGTCTCGTTTCACTCAGTTACCTCAGTGTTCATGGTCTCTCTATCCGCTTTAACGGACCAGGAGCAGGTTTCTTAGAAGAATCTGTCTATTTCTATGATGCAGTCCACCCAGATTCTAGTTGCGCGCCCATTGGACTCACTTAGGGTCTGCTCAAGAATAAGTTGGTAGAATTGGCGCTCAGATTTGCACCAGATTTGGCGGCGAACGATTGAGCGAAACCGCAGGCGTAGCCGGGTCTACGTTGAGGATTTCTCGATTGAGGAGCGGCCGACGATGGTGGGAAGATGAGATGCCAAAATACCAAGTTATTTTTGCGCAGACCCTTAGATCAGAATAAGGTAGCGGAGAAGAAAGAGCAGGGAACAGGCGAAAATCAGGAGCGGGATCTCTCTAGCTTTACCCTGGACCGTTTTGAGAACCACGTAGGCGATGAAGCCAAATGCCATCCCATCGGTGATGCTGAATGTGAGCGGCATCATGACCAGGGTCAGAAAGGCCGGGATCACCTCGCCCGGAGCGCTCCAGGGGATCTCCTTCACGTTTTTGACCATGAAGAATCCGACCACGATGAGGGCGGGGGCGATAACAGGATAGAGCCGGACTTCTCCGGCCGTCGCGACCCCGCCGCTGACCATCCTGATCAGAGGCTCGAAGAACAGGGCCATCAGAAACAGAGTGCCGGTGGCCAGGTTCGCCAGTCCAGTGCGAGCTCCGGCGTTGACTCCGGCTGCACTCTCGATATAGCTGGTGACAGTCGAAGTCCCACAGAGGGAACCGAAGACCGTTCCCAGGGCATCTGAAAAAAAGGCCCTGCCGGCTCGGGGAACACTCCCATCGGTTTGGAGGAGGCCTGCCTGCTGGCTGACACCCGAGAGGGTGCCTACGGTGTAGAAGAGATCCAACAGAAAGATCAGCACAATGATCGAGCTCATGCCCTTTTCGAGAGCGCCGGCGTCAAAGACGGAGTAGGGCCGATGATGCCCTGGTAGTGAATCAAGCCGGTCAGGAGCCCCACGGTAACACTTACCAGAATGCCGATGAAGATGGCGGTCTTCCAACCTCGAGCCAGCAGGATGGTAGTGACAGCGACTCCGAACAGGGAGAGCAGCACCGGAGGGGAGGTGAGGTCTCCCAGCCCAACCAGTGTTCCCGGATGATCGGTGACAATTCCACTCCACTCCAGTCCGACCAATGAGATGAGAAGGCCAATGCCCACCGCGATCGCATTCTTGAGGCTGCCGGGCAAAGCCTTGATGAGATGCTCGCGCAGTCCAAAGCAGGAAAGAATCAGGAAGAGGGCTCCGGAGATGAAGGTAGCACCGAGCGCTTGCTGCCAGGTGTAGCCGAGCGTCAGGACCACGGTGTCGGAGAAAAAGACGTTGTGTCCCATGCCGGGCGCCAGGGCAATGGGATAGTTCGCCAGCAGACCCATGCAGAAGGTAGCCAATGCGCTGGCCAGGCACGTTGCCACCATGACGGCCCCCGGATCCATGCCCGCCGCCTGCAGTATGGTGGACTACACGAAGATGATGTAGCCCATCGTCATGAAAGTGGTCGTGCCACCCAGTATTTCCCGTTGCCAGGTGGTACCCCTTCCACTTAGACGGAACAGGTCTAGCCGCATGAATTTCTGGTGTTTCAGGTCGCCCCCCAGGTCATGAGGAGCGCGTAAACGGAGATGACCGCCAAATCGGCATTGGAGAGCAATCAATATTCTCCTGGAAGTGGTTTGGGATACCGCCTATGAACTAGAATCTTCGGTATGCACACGACTGAGACACCACGCAAGATCGATGTTCTCGAGCACGGAATGGATGCGGAGGGTAAGGCTAGCTCATCCAACCGGAGGCTCTTCATGCAGCTTCAGGTCTACTCAGGGTGCCGAGACCTGGAGGAGGTCGCCGCCAAGATGGGGGAGAGCGGACTTGACGCCGTCGTCTATCAAGATCTCAACCACCCTCAGGGGGTCGGACTCTTGACCATGGGTGAGGACCCTACCATCTTCGCTACGACGGTTCGCGGACTGCTCAACCAGGAGCCCTTCGGCTCACTGATACTTCGGCCCGAGTTCACCATGTTGGGCCGGAGCTATGCCAGTGGCTATGAACCTGACCTGGAAGAATGGCTCCTCCAGCGACCGCGCCGCACCGTCCTCAATCCGGAGTGGCCCTGGGGCGTCTGGTATCCGCTCCGCCGAACCGGAGCCTTCAACGCGCAGCCAGAGAACGTCCAGAAGAGCATCCTTAGGGAACATGGCGGAATCGGCCGACTCTATGGGCAGCAAGATCTGGCTCACGACGTTCGGCTCGCCTGTCATGGGCTTGACACTAACGACAACGAATTCGTGATCGGCCTGGTTGGAAAGGATCTTCACCCTCTCTCACATCTGGTTCAGAGAATGAGAAGAACGCGGCAGACCTCCGAGTTCATGCAGCAGATGGGACCCTTCTTCGTGGGTCGGGCGTTCTGGCAGAGTCCTTCACCTTGATGTGTCGCCGGATCCGGGTAAAGGAAAGTTTGCAGGCGAGGGCAAGGGGCAGGGCGCTAGACAGGGAAGCCGCTTGCATTCTGAGGTCTACTCCAAGGTTATCACTTTCGTGTGGTGCACCAATCCAGGAGCCTCTTCCTTGCTGCGCGACGGTTGGGGTATCATAACGGGCTTTGTTTTGAGAAGCGCCGATCGGAGGTAATGTGAATACGATAGGAGTGGATGTGACCGAAGAGAACGGATTCGACTTGTTCCTTGGGCAGCTTGGAGAGGAAGAGTGGAATGACACTCTCAGCCGGATTTTGCCCTCGATCCACCCAGTTGACCAGGCAGCCACCCAAATCTGGTTCGGATTCTGGCCCCTCAAGTTGGCGCGGTTGTTGAGGGATTCTAGCGATCTGAAAGAAACAGCCAGAGAGCTACTGCTGGATGGAAACTATCGTCTCGAAGAGCAACTGGACGCGTCCGTCACATTCCTATACGGCTCGCTGTATTGGACACAAGTCAAGCAAGCGCTTGCGGCTGAGGTCAAGGCTTACGAAGGGTCTCAGAGTCTGGTTTTGGAAGAGCAGATCCGGGAACTCTCTGATGATCTAGCCAAGCAACTCGGGATCGATTCGTCGCTTCTCCTGGGAACCGTAGCCATTGCATTCATGGCTTTGGCTCAGTTGGGCCAGGATTGCTTTTCCGCCGCTGCTCAAGACACGAATCCGGTCCGGACCGACAAGCGCTCTCCGGATAAGATTCTGAAAGCTCGAGCCAAGGGGGAGGGAATATTGGATTTTCTTCGCCCTGGAGGTCGACGCTTTACCGTGAATTTCGACGAGAGCCGGTCAGATGCCACCTTCCAGTGTCGCGAGGCGCAGGACCTTTCCATGGCTGCGACCACCGACACCAGGGACCACCAGTCTCGCGATCACCGATGTATTGATGGGCCCATACCTGCCGAGTGTCGTAGTGGGTCTTGCGGCTACTGTTGGGTAGGCGTGCTCAGTGGTAGAGAGAATCTGGTCGAGATGAGTCAACACGAGAAAAAACGGCTGGGCTATTTCGGCTACGCACATTTTGAGACGAATGATGAATCCCATCCTCTGATACGGTTAGCCTGCCAGGCCAAGTGCTACGGGCCTGTGACGGTGGTCATCCCCTCTTGGAACGGTTCCCTGGACGGTCGTCGTTAGCCCACATTTATCATAACTGGTCTACTGCGCCGCCCCAATCATCTGCGTTCCTGAAGAATCCCAGCTTAGGGTCTGCGCAAGAATAAGTTGGTAGAATTTGCGCTCAGATTTGCACCAGATTTGGCGGCGAACGATTGAGCGAAACCGCAGGCGTAGCGGGGTCTACGTTGAGGATTTCTCGATTGAGGAGCGGCCGAAGATGATGTGAAGATGAGATGCCAAAATGCCAAGTTGTTTTTGCGCAGACGTTAGTTGATACCAACGGCATGATGGTGTCATTCTTACACCATGATTCGAACCATCGAGTGGACGGATGCGGGAGTGGTCATGATCGATCAGCGGCTGCTTCCAACGGAGGAACGCTACAACACCTACACCACGGCAGAAGGGGTCGCCGAGGCGATTAAGACCATGGTGATTCGGGGGGCGCCGGCGATTGGCGTGGCGGCCGCCATGGGGCTTGCCCTGGGGGTCAGGAATCTCGCTTCCGATAACAATCTGGAGGAGGACTGGAAGACGATATGCGAGGTGATTCGCAGCACGCGTCCCACGGCCAGGAACCTGTTTTGGGCTATCGAGAGAATGCAGGGTGTCTTCGAGCAGCATCAGCAGGGGACCCTGGAAGAACTCCGCAAGGCTCTCAGCGACGAAGCAGTACAGATGCATCGGCAGGACATCGAGATCAATCGCAGAATCGGTCAGTGGGGTCATCAAGTGCTCTCCGACAACTCTTCTGTGTTGACACACTGCAATGCCGGGGCTTTGGCAACTGCAGGTTACGGCACGGCTCTCGGCGTCATCAGGGCGGCGGTCGAAGGAGGGAAGCAGATTCAAGTGTTTGCCGATGAGACTCGACCTTTCCTTCAGGGCTCTCGCCTGACCGCCTGGGAGATGGTCCAGGAGCATATCCCCTGCACGCTAATAACGGACAATATGGCGGGGCACTTCATGAAGGCGGGTCAGATCCATACAGTGGTTGTGGGGGCCGATAGAATCGCCCGCAACGGAGACGCGGCCAACAAGATTGGTACCTACACTGTGGCGGTTCTGGCCAAGGAACATGGGATTCCCTTCTACGTTGCGGCGCCTCTATCCACGATTGATCTGGCGACGCCTACGGGTGATGAGATTCCGATCGAGCAACGCGACCCGTCCGAAGTCACTGAGATGAAGGGGCACGTACTCGCGCCTCTGGGGACGACGGTTGCGAACCCGGCTTTCGACGTGACGCCCAACCGGCTCATCGCGGGAATAATCACCGAGGAGGGAATCGCACGTTTCCCATTTGAAGAGTCGATCCAAGCGCAGTTCGACCAGGCAGCAGGCAGGACATGAAGGTCCTCGGACTTGAGACCAGCTGTGATGAGACGGCCGCAGCTGTAGTCCAGGATGGACGAGGCATCCTGTCCAGCGTGGTGGCGTCTCAAGTAGCCATTCATGCTGACTATGGTGGAGTGGTTCCTGAGTTGGCCAGTCGGGAGCATGTTTCCAACATCGATTTCGTCGTCCGGAAAAGTCTCCGGGAAGCAGCTCAATCTGAGAACTTCTCAGGTTGGAAGGATATCCACGGCATCGCGGTGACTTGCGGACCCGGACTGGTAGGCGCGCTCCTTGTCGGCGTCTCCTATGCCAAGGCCCTCTCCTACAGCCTGGGAATCCCGCTGGTTGGTGTCAACCACTTGGAGGGGCACATCTGCTCGATTCTGCTCGATCATCCTGAGGCTGAGTTTCCGGCCTTGTCCCTGGTGGTATCGGGCGGACACACCAGTCTCTTCTACGTGACTCAACTTGGTTCCTATCAGAGGCTTGCCCGCACCCGCGACGACGCTGCTGGAGAGGCTTTGGACAAGCTTGCAAAGTTCTTGGGACTGGGCTATCCAGGAGGCCCGATCATCGACCGACTGGCGCCCAGCGGTAGTCCCACGGCAGTTCCCTTTTCCCTCCCCAAGATCTCGGATGGTAGCCTCGATTTTAGCTTCAGTGGAATCAAGTCCGCCGCGTTGCGCCATGTACGTCTCCACGACATTGCTCCACTCGATAGTTTCACTCCTCAGGAACCGGAGGCCACACCGTCGTCTGTTCTAGACCTACTTGCCAGCTATCAGCACTCCATCGTGGATCAGCTTCTGGATCGGATCGCCCGTGCCCTCAAGGGGCGAGCAGTCCGCTCCATTCAGATCTCAGGCGGAGTCTCTTGCAACCATGAGCTGCGGCAGCGTGCCCGAGACCGTTTTGAAAGCGAGGGGTTCGCCGTCTACTTCCCGCGTCCTAACCTCTCGACAGACAACGCAGCCATGATCGCCGCTGCTGGAAGTCTCCGTCTGGAGGCAGGTGATTCCGATCCCTGGGCACTCTCCGTGGATCCGAACCTGCCTTTGGTCTCATAGGTAGCGTAAGGCGGCCTGGAGAGCAGTATTTCAGTTCGGATCGATGCCATCACGAATCCTGATCTCTGCGATCAACGACAACAAATTACAAGCAGCGGAAGATTGGCTGTCTGACCTGGGACAAGGCAAGGAGGTGCTAGTGCTAGCACCTACCCGGCACGCTGCCGACGATTTTGCTTCGCGTCTTTGTCTGAGGCAACAGGGTTTGTTCGGCATGCATCGTTTCACGGCGGCCGCACTGGCCGTGACGATGGCGACCCGCACCCTGGCGCTGCGCGACCTTGCTCCCCTGAGCCGCCTTGGACTAGAGGCCTTGGCTGCCAGGTGCGTTTTTCGGAGCCTCAGCGAGGCGTCTCTCTCCTATTTCGGGCCCGTTTGCGAGATGCCGGGATTTGCCAGGGCGCTGGCATCGACTCTTCTAGAACTCAGGCTGGCCAGAGTATCTTCCGAGAGCCTATTCCGCTCAGGCAAGCCTGGAAGCGACCTGGCGCTATTTCTTACCTTTTTCGAAGAGGAACTCGAGACCCAGTCACTAGCCGATGTCGCAACACTGTTCCAGCTGGCGAGGGAGGCGGTTGAAGAGGGCGAGGCGAACTTGTTGGGTCTTCCGCTGCTGCTGCTGGACGTCCCTCCCCGTTCGATTGTGGAGAGTGCATTCTACAGGGCGCTGGTTGAAGGAGCCCCCGGCGTCCTTGCCACAGTGACCGCAGGCGATGGGGAGGGCCAGTTTAGTCTCTGCGAGGTGTTGGGTCTCCTCCAAAAGCAGATGGAACACGACGATCTCGGCGGCGTGACCGCCTTAGATAGGATCCGTGAGGATCTTTTCAGACCGGGCACGATTCGAGGCGGGGAACCCGACTCCAGTTTTGAGCTCTTTTCGGCTCCCGGAGAGGGTAGGGAGTGTATCGAGATTTCTCGCAGGATCCTTCAAGCGGCAAAGGAGGGCATCGCTTTCGATCGTGTGGCGGTGCTGATACGAAATCCGAACGTCTATCAGTCGCAGCTCGAGGACGCTTTCAAGAGCGCTGGGATTTCTGGGTACTTCAGCCAGGGAACAACACGGCCTGATCCCTCGGGAAGGGCTCTATTGAGCCTTCTCTCCTGTGCCTCCGAGGGTGTTTCTGCTTCTCGTTTTGCCGAGTATCTCTCTCTGGGTCAAGTTCCTCCGGTGGACACTTCGGGAGCGCCTCCGAAGGCACAGGTTCCTTGGGTCGAGCCGAGTAACGAGCTTCAGATGATCTTCAAATCCCTGGTTGCAACTGAGGACAATGCTACCCCAGCTGATGAAGCAGACGGAGAGACCGAGACTGTAGATTCTTCCGTTGTGGCAGGGACGCTGCGGACTCCGCTTCATTGGGAGAGGCTTCTGGTGGATGCTGCCGTGATCGGGGGAAAAGAGCGGTGGGCTCGAAGGCTTTCCGGTCTGGAGGCGGAGCTTCGTCTCAAATATGAGGAAATCGAAGAAGAAGACGGGAGAAGGCGGACTCTAGAGAAGCAGATCGAGCGGCTCCAGAATCTCAAGGCTTTCTCGCTTCCGCTGATCGAGCTTCTCGATGGACTTCCTCAGCAGGCACTTTGGAGTGACTGGCTTCGGGCACTGCGTCGTTTGAGCTCCACCGCTTTGCGGTCACCCGAATCTGTGCTGGGTGTGCTAGCGGAACTGGAGCCAATGGGAAATGTCGGTCCGGTGGGACTCTCTGAGGTGCAACAGATACTGAATGAACGTTTGACCCGGCTGCTGCCGGAGCCTCCCGAAAGGCACTACGGGCGTGTCTTTGTAGGCACCCTTGCAGAGGCCCGGGCGCGCTCCTTTCAAATTGTCTTCGTCCCGGGTCTGGCGGAGGGAATCTTCCCTGGCAAGATCTTGGAGGATCCGCTTCTGCTGGATGAATATCGACGACAGGTCTCAGGTGAATTGATTACCCGCCGGGGAAAGTCTGAGGAGGAGAGGTTGTTACTGCGCACGGCGGTGGCAGCAGCCTCGCTGCGGCTGGTAGCGTCCTATCCCCGGATGGACGTCGTCCAGGGGCGCGCCCGCGTGCCTTCTCTGTACGCCCTGGAACTTCTTCGAGCGGCAGAAGGGCGGCTCCCGGATCTCAAGAGCCTGGAGAAGCGTGCTGCTCAAGCTTTCAGTAATCGCTTGGGATGGCCTGCGCCCAAGGATTCCAGCGCCGCCGTGGATGATGCCGAGTTCGATCTGTCCACCCTGGATTCCCTGCTTCATCAACCGGAGCAAGATAATACCGGACGAGGACGGTATCTGCTGAACGTCAACACTTGTCTCGCACGATCCCTGAGGTCTCGTTACAAGCGCTGGAGACCAGAGTGGTCCGACGATGACGGTATCGTGGGCGGCAAAGACGAGAAGCTGCGGCAAATTCTCAGCAAACAGGGAATGAATAGCCGCAGCTATTCCCCCACGGCGATGCAGTCCTTTTCCGCTTGTCCCTATCGCTTCTTTCTCTATGCCATCCAACGCTTACAGCCCAGGGAGGAAATCGCGGCGATCGAACAGCTCGACCCCCTGACACGAGGCAGCCTCTTTCATGCCGCCCAGTTTCAGCTCTTTCGCAGGCTCCAGGAGGCCGATTTGCTTCCGATGAGACAGGACAACGTCGAAGTAATAATCGACACGGCAGACGGTGTGCTCGATCAGATTGCATCCCGCTACAGAGATGAGTTGGCACCCGCAATTCTTCAGGTCTGGGAGAGTGAAATAGAGGAAATCCGAGTGGACCTGCGCGTCTGGGTCCGCGAGGTCTGTCAATCTGACCAACAGTGGAAGCCGATTCATTTCGAATACTCCTTCGGCCTCCCCCGGGAAGCAGATCGGGATCCTGAAAGCAGTGACCAGGATGCCATCCTGCTCAGTGGTCGCCATTTTCGAGGTGTCATCGATCTGGTGGAGAAGCACCAGGAAAAGTCGCTGCTCAGAGTGACAGATCACAAGACAGGGCGTGCCCCTTGGCCTCGACCCGACTTTGTAGGAAAGGGAGAGATTCTTCAGCCCTTGCTCTACGGTCTGGCCGCCGAAAAATTGCTGGGACTTCCTGTCGAAGAGGGCCGTCTGTTCTACTGCACGCAGCGGGGAGACTTTCAACAGGTGTCGATCCCATTGACGAAAGAGAGCCGAGCCAGGATCCGACAGGTAGTAGAGACCATCGATGCTGCCATCAAGTCGGCGTTTCTGCCCGCGGCACCCCGCGAAAAGGCTTGTCAGTACTGTGACTACAAGTTGGTATGCGGCCCCTATGAAGAACTCAGAGTTGGCAGGAAGCGGAAGGAATTGCTGGTCGAATTGGAGGAGATTAGGAGAATACCGTAGTGAGCAGTGAGCAGTGAGCAATTGGCAGTGAGGAATTAGCATTGGGAAGTGTTACGCAATGAACGATTCCGATGCACGCGACGTCATCCGTGAATCGCTCGACGAGAGTCTGATTGTCGAAGCAGCTGCTGGAACGGGCAAGACTTCGGAGTTGGTGCGGCGTTTGGTTTCCGTTCTGCGGACGGGACGGGCGCGGGTCGAACAGATCGTGGCGGTTACTTTTACCCGGAAGGCGGCCGGCGAGCTGAAGTTGCGCTTGCGCGAAGCTCTGGACCAGGAGCGCGGCCGGACCGTTAGCGGGGATGAGGTCGAGAACCTGGAACGATCGATTACCGAATTGGAAGAGGCGCGAATCGGTACGATTCACTCTTTTTGTGGTGATCTCCTTCGTGAGCGCCCCGTAGAGGCCAAAGTAGATCCTTCATTTAAAGAGCTGGCCGAAGACGAGGCCCCAGCTCTGTTCGATAGAGCCTTTGGCCGCTGGATCGAGGAGAAGCTCGCCGATCCCCCAACTGGCTTGCAGCGTGCTCTGAATCGTTCCCGGGTACGCCAGAACTTCGGTGGCAGCTCTCCCCTGGGACAGATCAAAGCCGGCGCCTGGAAATTGGTCGAATGGCGAGATTTTTCCCGGCCCTGGCGTCGAGAACCGTTCGAGCGTGAGTCCCAGATCGATGCTCTATTGAGAGGTGTTCGAGATCTCTCCGAAATGAGTGAGCGTTGTCGAAATTGGAGGGACGATCTGCGGAAAGGGCTTCGACCAGTCCGAGACCTTGCCACCTGGACCAGGCGGGCGGAACAGGAGGGATCGAGATCCTACGAGCGTCTCGAAGGACTACTGATCCAGTTAGAGCGGGATCTCAACCGGTACCAGAACAAGAAGAAGGGAAGGGGAGACTTCGCTCCGGACCTGCCTCGGGAGGTGGTTCTGCGGGCGCGAGATAGCCTGACTTCCGCATTGGAGGAATTCAAACGGCAGGCCGATGCCGACCTCGCCGCCCTGCTGCAAGACGAATTCCAGGAGGTCGTTCAACGTTATGAGGAGCTGAAGCGAAAGTCGGGAAAACTCGATTTCGTCGACCTGCTGATCTATACCCGCAACCTGATTAGGGACAACCCCACAATCCGCTCCTATTTTCAGCAGAGGTTTACCCATATCTTCGTGGATGAGTTCCAGGATACGGATCCGCTTCAGGCAGAGATTATGCTTCTTCTCTCGGCCGATGATCCTGAGGCGACCGATTGGTTGAAGGTTCGTCCCAAGGCCGGGAAGCTCTTCCTGGTAGGAGATCCCAAGCAATCCATCTACCGTTTCCGCAGGGCGGACGTGCAGCTTTATCAGCAGATCCGGGAGGCTCTGCAAGAAGGAGGGGTAAGGCTGGTCCACTTGAAGCTAAGTTTTCGCTCCAGTCCCGCCATTCAGCAGCTTGTCAACGCCTCATTTGCTCCTGAAATGAAGGATGATCGTCGGATCGGGCAGCTAGATTACGTTGCGCTCGAACACTCGCGACCGCAGCAAGAGGGGCAGCCCAGTTTGCTGGTGCTGCCCCCACCGCGGCCCTACAGCAGTTTCGGGAATCTGGCGAATTCCGCGATTGAGTCGTGTCTACCCGATGCCACCGCGGCCCTGGTGGACTGGATGTTGAACGAGAGTGGCTGGACGATTGATGATCCCGAACATTCGGGTGGCCGGCTACCCCTGACTCCTCGCCATATCTGCATTCTCTTTCGGCGCTTCGTGTCCTGGGGAAGCGACGTCACTCGAGATTACACTCGTTCTCTCGAGGTACGAGGAGTGCCTCACGTTCTGGTCGGATCCAGGTCGTTTCACCAGCGAGAGGAAGTCGAGACCTTGAGGGCGGCCCTGACCGCCATCGAGTGGCCGGACGACGAACTCTCGGTTTATGCCACGCTCAGAGGATCTCTTTTCTGGATTCGCGATGCTCTGTTGCTGCGTTTTCGTGATGAGTTCGGGTCTCTGTATCCTTTTCGCTCGATCCCTGAGCAGCTGGAGGACGATCTGAAACCGGTTGTAGAGAGCCTGGATACCCTGGCGCGAATGCATCGGATGCGAAACCGAAGACCAATCGTCGAAACCATTAACGATCTCCTGTCCAGCACTCGCTCTCACGCGGGCTTTGCCCTCAGGCCTGCCGGTCATCAGGTTCTGGCCAATGTCCAGCGCATCTGCGATCTGGCTCGCAAGTTTGAGGCGAGTGGAGGCATCTCCTTTCGTGCTTTCGTGGAGTTCTTGGATACCGAGGCCGCAAAGCCGGGGGCCTCTCAGGCCGCGGTTTTGGAGGAGGGTGTCGACGGCGTGCACCTGATGACCGTCCACTCTGCCAAGGGTCTGGAGTTCCCGGTAGTCGTTCTTGCAGATCTGACCGCAAAGTTGTCGTCCGCGCGTCCAGACAAGTACGTGAATCCCAGACAGGGGATGGCGGCCTTCACGCTAATGGGATGCGCTCCCTGGGAGCTGATTGATCATGAGGAAGAGGAGTCTCTTCGAGATCGTGCAGAGGGGATTCGGGTTGCCTACGTAGCTGCTACTCGAGCTCGAGATTTGCTGGTGGTTCCGGCGCTCGGTGATGGAGCCAGGGCGGGGTGGCTGGAGCCCCTCAGTAAGGCGATCTACCCTGCCGAGGAGAACTGGCGTGGATCTTCGGACGCGCCTGGTTGTCCCGTTTTTGGAGAGGCAAGCGTCCTGGATCGTCCCATGCGGTTCGATGGCCTTTCCGAGTCATCGGTTCGCCCCGGACTCCACCATCCCGAAGTCGGCGACCACTCGGTGGTGTGGTGGGACCCGGCGATTCTCAACCTGGGTGTCCAGCCGAACTTCGGACTGCAGCAGGAAAGGATTCTCACCGAGGATGCGAGTGGTGAGGCTGCTGAGAAAGGCATGGAGGACTATCGGCGGTGGAGTGAGCAGCGCGTGCGCACTCTCGAAGCTGGGATGCAGCCCCTGTGCGAGGTTTTCACCGTCACCAAGGCGCCTTCCTTACGGATGCCTTCAGAGAGTAGGCCAATCCAGGTGGCCATCTTGCCAAAACCCGAGTCCCGGCCCACCGGGGCCCGCTTTGGGACGTTGGTTCACACCATTCTGAGAGACGTTCGCCTGGAAGGAGATGAGGCTCAGATCGGGCATGTGGCCAGACTTCATTCACGAGTTCTCGAAGCCGGACCAGAGGAGGAGGCGGCGGCGGTGCAGGCGGTCCGTTCCGCCCTGGCACATCCTCTGCTGCAGCAGGCAGCTTCGTCTCCAAGGTGTTATCGAGAGCTGCCGGTTTCGCTCAAGGTGGAAGAGGGACGCATCCTGGAGGGGACGATTGACCTTGCCTTTGTCGACGACAGCAATTGCTGGGTCGTCCTGGATTTCAAGACCGACGCCGATCTCCAGTCCAAACGGGATCGCTATGAGCGCCAGGTGCGCTGGTATCTGACTGCGCTAGGGCAGATTACGGGTAGAGACACGAAAGGATGGCTCCTTGGGATATGAGTGAGACGTCACTCACAATTGCGAGGACAGCGGCTTTCCAGTAAGATGGTCCGGGTTTAAGGATGCGAGAAAAAGATTTCTACAGAGAGCGACGCGAAACCAAACAGGCGAACTTCGCCTGTCCCTTTTGCCGTGAGAGGGCCGACTTCGCAGTACGGTGGCTGATCTGTGAGAAAAAGGATCGACTGCCTTCTCATGCGAATGAAGGGGATCGGCAGAAGTTTAGCCGGATCCGCTCCTACATGGTACGCGAGGACGAACACCTTATGTGCTCGAACCTGCGTTGCCGGCGAAGGTTTGAGATCCCCAGCCAGCAGTCAGTGGTCCTTCTGTAAATCCCAACCTTTGGGAATGTTCTAGGGTAGGCTGCCGCTACCAGTCCCGTCGTGGACCTCGGTCCTCACGTCGAGGCTTCGCCTCACTTACGGTCAGGCTCCTGCCGCCCATGTCTTTCTGGTGCAGTGATTCGATAGCTTCCTCGCCACCGTCCTCCATCTCAACGAAGCCGAAGCCTCGTGGTCGACCAGAGTCGCGATCGGTCACGAGGTGTACCGACTCGACGGTCCCAAACGGCTCGAAGAGCTCGCGCACCTCATCTTCGCTCGCACTGAAGGGCAAGTTTCCGACGTAGATCCTCTTGGACATAGCTAGATTTTCCTTAGTTCACTTCCCAACTGGACTGTTTCTACAGCTTGTACCTCTCTGGAGGCATCAATCCAGATGAGAAAAATTAGCACACATTATAGGGAAGCGCTACTTTGAAAGAGTATGACCCGGCCACCAGGACATTGCCGGATTGATTGGGGATAACCTCGGTAGCTCAGGAACCGGGATGGGGAAGATTGTGTGAAGATAAGATGCCAAAATTCCAAGTTATTTTTGCGCAGAACCTTTGGGTAGATCGAAGGCTACGGGTTCGAAAGCAAACCACTTCGAGAGCTGATTGCCGTTGACGCGGCGTCGCTTTCTGATCCACTCTCTTTTCTGGTGGAATCTCTTTCGCAGCCGCCAGACTTCCGCGTAGGCGGGCAGGGAAGTCCGTTCCAAGACGATTACATAGAGTAGGATTCCCAAGTCCCTTATCCACATGTGTGGAAAGCAGCGGCGCCGGACGGCAGGATCCAGGTTCTTCATGCGCAGCAGATAGCGGTTTTTGAGTGAATGGCGATTGATGACTGCAGGAAGAGTCTTCCGTCGGGAAGGGAGCACTCGTCGGGCATGAAGGGCTTCAGCCGTGGGTTCGTAGATGGCCTTCCAGCCATAGAGCTGTGCTCTCCAGGCGAGATCGGCGTCCTCTCGGTAGGCGAAGAACTCTTCGTCCAGGTACTCGTCCCCGATTCTGACGTCTTCGAGCATCCTCCGAGAACACATCAGGGCCGCCCCACTGATCCCGAAGACCGACTGTCGGCGCTGGTACTGCCCTTGATCCAGCTCGTTGTTTCCGCGATCGAAGTGCCTTTGGGACGGAGTGAAGTAGATTCCAGTGGTGTCCAGCACGGCAGCCCCTGACCGGAATATCTGTTGGCCGGAGGTATCCATCCGGTAGAGCTTGCCCCCGCACATCCCCGCTCCCTCGACCTCACGCAGGGTCTGCACCGACCTCTCTACGTAATCAGGTCGCAGAACCACGTCTGCGTTCAATAAGAGCGCATACTCGAATTCCTCCCCCAGGAGGTTGCGGTTGTGACCGTAGCTGAAGCCCCTATTGGTCTGGGAAGCAAACAGTTCGCATCCGAATCGGGCGGCAATATCCCGGGAGTCATCTGTTGAGGCATTGTCGAACAGCTTGATCTTCAGAGGCACCGTTTGTGACCGCACAGACTCCAGACACCTCTGCAGGAAGACCTCGCCATTATGGGTGACGATGCTGAGCAGGATTGCTTCTCTCCCCATCAGCGCCACCTCGAGATGATTTGTCTTCGGATCCAGCTTCCCATACGCACTGCAGGCCAGAGCAGCAGATAGCCGGCGCGGTGGTGCTTTTTCAAATAGCGAAGTAGGTTATTGTAGTAGATCCCGACGAAGCGTTCGTAGCCGAGTCGATCCAGCGCCAGGCCCCCACGGTGGACACCTACAGAATGGCCAGGAAAATGGAAGATTCTCCATTGCGCCGCATGAACTCGTTTGCAGAAATCCACGTCCTCGAACCAGGCAGGCTGGAACTGCTCGTCGAATCCTCCTACGGTTTTCCAGGCGTCTTTACGCAGAAGCCAGAAGGCTGCCGCAGGCTGTTCTACTTCTACTCCTTGGATGTTTGAGTCCATCGAAGCGGCAGAGGGGAAGAGGCTTGTCCATGCGAGACGAAATGGTTTTGCCGCGCCACGGAGCAACTCTTCCAGGAACAACACATCGCGGATCACGTTCCAGACGGTGGGGAGAGGGCGGATCTGGAAGTTGCTCTGGGGAATCCCCTTATCGTCCGTCAATTTGCCGCTGACAATAGCCGCTGTAGGTAGGCGATTCATCTCCTGGTAGAGGCTCCGCACGCTCTCTGGATTCACTTCAAGGTCGGGGTTCAAGAGGAGGACGAGTCGCGTGCTGGTCAGAGCGATTCCGCGATTGGCAGCAGCGGCAAAGCCCAGATTATTCTCCATCTTCAGCAGCCGCACGCCAGAGGACTCTGCTGCGGCTTCGGGGCTATGGTCAGTTGAAGCGTTGTCTACGACCAGGACCTCGGCGAGGTCCTCCTTCAGGACTTCCAAAGAGCGCAGGAGTCGACCCAGGTGCCGGCCGCTGTTCCAGTTCACAATGACCGCGCTCAAGTCCATGGATGGGGAAGTCCCCTGAGATTCTGGAGCTATTGGTTCCGTATGATCCTGAAGCTGGGTACCACCTGCCATCGCATCATACCGTAGATGAGTCCGCTGCTTGTCAGATCGAAGATGTAGGCGTTGTCGATCCAGTCCTCGATACTGTGCTCCCAGATATTGCCTTGTGCAATGGCGGGTGAGATGGAGTAGCTGCCAGGATGCAGTTGGGGGAGTTGGATCCGAAAGCCGACCGTGACGATGTCACCCGGTTCGGCCGGTGGAAGGTGGAGCCCTTCGTAGGCCGTATTGGAAGATGTGATCTCGACACCCAGGCGATCGCGTACTGTGAACCCGATGATTGGATTGGAGAGGGAGTTGTGAATCCGGGCCGAGATTACCAACTGAACTTCTTCCCCAATTGGGGCTTGGTTGAGGACTTCTCCTCCAAGAGAATAGAGGATGATCCCCAGAATTTCAGCGCCTTTGTTCCCGTAACGGTTGTGGACCTGAGGGATGACGTCGACGACCGGAACGCTGTCATCTTGATCGCCAGCGCTCGGGACTTCTCCCTTGCCTGCTGCTCTTCGTTCGCGCTCGAAAATCAGCGCCTGATAACGCTGGACTACCTCGTCCGGGGTCCCGTCCTCGAGCTTCCGCCCAGCGTCAAGCAGGATCGCTCTATCGCAGAACTGGGTGACGGCCTGCAGGTCGTGGCTCACGAAGACGATGGTCTTTCCTTCGGCTTTGAGGCGTCGCACCCGATTGAAGCATCGATGTTGAAAGATCAGATCGCCCACCGCAAGCGCCTCGTCCACAAGCAGGATATCTGGATCGACATGGATCGCCACCGAAAACGCGAGCCTCATGAACATCCCGGTGGAGTAGGTCCTCACCGGCTGATCGATAAAATTTCCGATTTCGGAGAATGCCAGGATCTCGTCCAGCCTATTTTCCATCTGACGCTGGTTCAATCCCATGATGGCCCCACCCATGAAAATGTTTTCGCGACCGGTGAACTCGAGATTAAATCCGGAGCCCAACTCGAGAAGGGCTGAAACGGTCCCTTTGACGAAGCAATCCCCTCGAGTCTGGGTGAGGATCCCCGCTACCAGTTGAAGCAGCGTACTCTTGCCCGATCCGTTCTGCCCAATCACGCCCAGCGTGGTCCCGGAAGAGACTTCCAGATCGATGTCCTGGAGCGCCCAGAACTCCCTGTGGAACTGTCGTTTGCCCCAGGTCAAGAGTTCCCATATTTTGTGACTGGGGCGTTCGTAGATCGGGTACTTCTTGGAGAGGTTATGGAGCTTCACGACGGCTTCGGTCGAGGGCATCTCAGAGGACATCTACAAACTTTCTCTTGGTCTTTCTGAAGACTACGCCTCCGAGAAGGATCGTCAGGGCTGAGGACCCGGCAAGAATGACCCACGACTCAAGGTCAGGCACTCGATTTTCGAGAAACAGGCTGCGGTTGATCTCCACCACGTGGGTGAGCGGGTTGAGTCGCATCACAACTCTCAGAGATTCGGGAACCATATCCATCTGGTAAAACACCGGGGTGAACCAGAACCAGAGCGTCAGCAGTACTGTGAGAATCTGCACTGTGTCTCGCAGGAAGACCTGAAGGGCGGCGGCCAGCCAACCGATCCCAAGGGCAAAGAGGATGAGCGGGAGCAAAGTGAAGGGAAACAACATTGAAGCGCTTCCCAGGAGTCCCAAGTAGACCAGGACCAGAAGCAGGATGGCGGTGCCTAGAAGATGTGTTACCAGATTGGATAATGCCATCGTAATTGGAAGGATCTCGGAAGGGAAGAGCGTCCTTTGTACCAGGTTTCTTTGATCCACAACCGAAGTGCAGGAGCGCATCACCGTATCCTGGAAGTAGAGCCAGGGCAACAAGCCGCAGAAAAGGAATAGGGAAAAGTTATCGGTAGGCCCGGACCGCAGCTTCATCTGCAGCACGATGGAAAAGACGAAATTGTAGCTGAGGAGTAGAACGAAGGGATGGATAATAGACCAGAAGAGTCCCATCAGCGAACCTACATAGCGTCCCCGCAGGTCCCGCACTACAAAGGTCCAGACCAGATGTCTCCGAATCAGGATCTTCTCGACGAAGTTGTAGAATACGGTCAGGGAAGCACTAACCGGCATTGCCCACCTTTAAGCTGAAACGTCGAAAATCCCAAATCACAAGCACCAGGCTCCAACGCAAGTCCAACAGAGCCGCGAACGACTTGAGCCGCTAGCTACATGAGGCCAAGTTCCGAGGAGAGAGCTGGACAACTCTTCCCCACGCAGTGACGCACAATCTCACCTCTCTCCGACTTGAATCGTTCCCAACCGATCCAACACCAGGTGGCAGCCATACTATTCTTGCGCAGACCCTTAGGATTCTAGACGGGGAACTCGATAGGTCGCAATCTGAAGATCGAGTGTCGGCAGCGTCGAGATACCATCCACCGCTGCACCCTACATCTGCAGGGAAACCCGAATCGCCTTTCCCTCATCGGCGAAGGAAAAGGCCTGATTGATGTCCGGGAACGGAAAGCTGTGGGAGGCGATTTTGTGGAAGGGGTAGCGGTGCCCCCGTCGTTCTAGAAAATCGATGGCTCGTGGCAGCACCTCGGATCCACAGACGGCAGGAGGAAGAGGTCGTGTGCTCTACAATGGGTCCCAGGGCAGGGCGGCGAAGACTACTCATAGGTGCTCTCCTTTCTGAAGAGAATATCTCTGAAACGGCTACCGAGCCAGACGGATTCCGGAGAACTGCCAGCGCGACTCGGTGGGAAAGAAGTTACGATAGGTTCGCCGGATATGCGATTTCGGGGTGACACAGGACCCACCGCGAAGCACGTATTGATTGCACATGAACTTACCGTTGTATTCACCCAACGCGCCCTCCAGCGGCTGATAGCCGGGATAAGCCGAATAGTCGCTCGCAGTCCACTCCCAGACATCCCCGAACATCTGCGAAAGTCTATCGTTGGCTTCGTCGGAAATGGGGAGAGGGTGGAAGGCGGACTCTTCAACGAATCTCCCCTGGATCTTCAGGTTCTGGGCCGCGCTTTCCCATTCGTGCTCAGTTGGCAGCCGAGCCTTCGACCAGCGTGCGAAGGCATCGGCCTCAAAGAAACTGATATGACAGACGGGCTCACTGGGAGCCATCGATCGCAGACCAGAGAGTGTGAAATTCGACCATCCATCGTCCTGCTTTATCCAGTAGAGCGGTGATGTCCAGCCTTGCTCGCAGACTTGATTCCAGCCCGCTGAAAGCCACAGCTCGGGGCGAGCGTAGCCGTCATCCTCGATGAACCGCAAGTATTCCTCATTGGTACTCAGCCGGTTGGCGAGCAGGAATGGATCCAGCCATACCTTGTGCCTGGGAGACTCATTATCGAACGCAAAGTCACTCCCCTCATGCCCGATCCACCCAATGCCTCCTTCGTTTGAGGACCAGCTCAGGGGAGAGATTTCGGGGGAGGCTTGTGTCGACCGCTCCCGATAGGTGGGATAGAGTGGATTGCACGAGAATACGTGTTTGATGTCGGTCAGAAGCAGCTCTTGATGCTGTTGTTCGTGGTGCAGGCCGATCTCAACGACGGGGAGCAGGGGAGCCACTCGGTCAAGGTCGCTTTCTCGGAGAAACTCCTGCATTCGTTGATCCACCGCTCGCCGATATTCGAAAATCTCCTCCATAGTAGGTCGGGATAAGAGCCCCCGATTGGGCCGCGCGAAGGGCTGGCCTATGCTGTTGTAGTAGGAGTTGAAGAGATAAGAGAAATCCGCATGGAAGGGAGTGTAGTCCTGGAGGCCCTTCGAGAGGACAAAGGTCTCGAAGAACCAGGTGACATGGGACAGATGCCAGCGTGTGGGACTCGTGTCCGGCATCGACTGGATGACACAGTCTTCAGGGCAGAGAGGTTCGCAGAGTCTTTCGGTGAGTTTCCTGACGTCCGAGTAGCGACTCGCATACTCTTCTGCCGGAACGGCGGGAACGTCCTCTTCTCGGATCAGGTCGTCAACTGCCATAGAATCTTTCTCTGTCCCCTGATCGAAGCCCCCCCCTCGGCCGACGTGAACCCATGAATCCTAGCAGGCCACTCGAATAATAGTAAACCCGACGTGGGGTCGATTGGTGAAGACTCTTCGATTTCTTCGCAGCTCGGTGTGGTTGACGGCCGCGCTGAATCATTCACGAAGAAACTTCGATTATCTCTACCAACGAACATCGATAGCACCGCGACCCTTGTAGGACGGGCACTCCTGCCCGTCGAGGACAGCGACGGGCAAGAGTGCCCATCCTACAGGTCACTGCTTTGTCAGATGTTGGTTCGTGCGCATTTTTCTTGCCGATGAAGTTTCCCCTCAGGTGTTTTTCGACTCGGGGGCCCCAGCATCCTCGACGGCTCCCAGCCGTTGTTCAATTCTGCGTAGCTCCTCCGACACGGCCTTCTGAGACTGTGCGAGCTCGTAGACGGCTGCGATTAGCCGATCGAGGCGGGGCTTGATACCGAAGATGGAAAAAGGCACGAAGAGCCAGAGGATGCCGAGGACGATTACCAGACCGAATACCAGCAGCAGGGACGAGCCCATCAGTGCAGCAAGGACGCTCAACAGATCCCCTGGCATTTCGAACTGCAGTGCGATCGGCATGATTCTCGCCTCCCATACTAAAGAACTTGAGCTTTGCTCATCGGTGGGTCGTTCCCAGGGCAGCTTCCTCCCTGACGGTGTCCAGGAACTCCTCAGGATCGACCTGGTCGCGGAAGAGCACGGGGGCGCAGGCTTCCAGATCGCCTAGGAACATAGCTCGAGTGGCCTGCGTGATATCCAGATCCGAGACCAGTAATTGTTCCTGTTTGAGCTCGGTTTGTCCATGGATCTGGCCATCGGGAGCGACGATCAGGCTGCAAGAGTTCTGATGCTTGGGATAGCAGCAGTTGCAGGAAGCAAACCAGATCGTGTTCTCGGCGGCTCTGGTGACGATCATGGCGTGGTGGATTGGGATCTTCCAGTTTGCGGGTCGTGTCGTGTTGTTTTGGGGATGGAAGACCAGCTGTGCTCCCTGTCTAACACACTCTGCGGTTGTCTCGGCAAAGCGCATGGCCTCGAAACAGATCACCACTCCCACCCTGACTCCGAACAGATCGAAGGTCTCGAGGGTAGTGCCAGGGGTGTAGGCGAGCAAATCAAGCGGAGTCAGCCTGGTTTTGTGATGGACTCCCAGGATGACACCCTCTTCGTTGATGACCAGGGAAGAATTATAGGGATTCCCGTTTTTCGGATCGGTCTCCAAAGGCGTTTCCGTGCCTAGAATACAGGCCATTCCCAGTTCACCACAGCGCTCGGCTACAAGTCGGTGGAGTTCGTGCAAGGCTTCGACGGGCACTGGATACTTGGAGGGTGGTGAAGCGACGTCGACCCGATAGCCAACCGTCTGCGTCTCAGGGAAACACAGGATCTGAACGTCTGCCGCCGCCGCGTCTGCGAGAAAGCGAAAGATCGTCTTCGAGTTCTTTTCGAAATCGCTAGTTTGGCGGCATTGGGCCAAGCCGATTCTGAGCATATTCACGATGACACTCCTTATGTCTGGCTAGGAATCCATATTCTAGCACCAGGCTGAGCGAAGCTCACAGGTTACGGATCTGCGCCTCTCCAACTCGGCGTTGGTTGACTGGGTCTTTTGCCATTCTTTATGATTGGAGCTATTCTGTCTCGACCCGTAGAGGAGACAACATGTCGGACAAAGTCTACATTTTCGATACGACCCTGCGCGATGGGGAACAGTCTCCAGGCTGTTCGATGAATCTTGAAGAAAAGCTGAAGATGGCACATCAGCTTGAGCGGCTCAACGTGGACATCGTCGAAGCGGGGTTTCCGATAGCTTCGCAGGGAGACTTCGAGGCGGTACGCGCAGTTGCCAATGAGATTCGTCAGCCCACCATCGCGGTTCTTGCTCGTGCCAATCGAGCAGACATCGAGCGCGCCTGGCAAGCCGTTAAGGATGCCCCAAAACCCCGTATTCATACCTTCATCGCAACTTCAGACATTCACTTGAAGCACAAGCTGCGCAAGACTCGAGCGGAAGTGCTTCAGCAGTCGATCGAGGCGGTGAAGATTGCTCGTGATCTTTGCGAGGACGTTGAATTCTCGGCCGAAGACGCGACCCGTAGCGATCTCGAGTATCTGGTTGAGGTTTTCGATGCTGCAATCCAAGAGGGTGCGACAACCATTAATATACCTGATACGGTAGGGTACTCCGTGCCTCGAGAGTATGGGAATCTGGTGAGGGAGCTGATTTCGCGTCTATCCAGTGCCGAAGGCGTCGTCTTCAGTTGCCATTGTCACGACGATCTTGGGTTGGCGGTCGCGAACTCGCTGGCCGGGATCGAAAGTGGCTGCCGTCAGGTCGAGTGCACGGTGAATGGTATTGGAGAGCGCGCCGGAAACGCTTCGCTCGAGGAAGTGGCGATGACCCTTCGAACGCGGAAGGAGCTGCTTTCTGCTCACACGGGTATCGTCAGTGAGGAAATCTTCAAGTCGAGCCGTCTGCTGACAAATCTGACGGGTAGCACGGTTCAGGCCAACAAGGCGATCGTGGGGAAGAATGCGTTTGCGCACGAGGCGGGGATCCATCAGGACGGTATGCTGAAAAACGCACTGACCTACGAGATCATGACGCCACAGTCGGTTGGAATGCTCAGCAGTTCGTTGATCCTGGGAAAACACAGTGGACGGCATGCCTTGAGCAGGAAGTACCAGGATCTCGGATATCCGCTTTCCAAGGAGGAGTTGGATCGAGCTTACTTCTTTTTTACCAAGCTCGCGGATCAGAAGAAAGAGATCTACGATGAAGACCTGATCGCAATTGTCCAAGACGGCATCAAGGTCATCCCGGATACCTACAAGCTGAAGTACGTTCAGGCGGCTGGAGGGAATCAGGAATTGTCCTCGGCAGTCGTCAAATTACAGAGAGGGCAGGATATACTGGTGGAGTCTGCCTACGGCGACGGTCCAGTCGACGCCTGCTACAAGGCTATCGACCGCATAACAGGCCTCTCAGGTCGCTTGTTGGACTACAGCATCAGTTCCGTGACCCGAGGGAAGGATGCGCTGGGGGAGGTTTTCGTACGGCTGGACGTAGGCGGAAGAGGGTATACTGGAAAAGCTGCCAGCGTCGACGTGATCGATGGAAGCGCTCGAGCCTACTTGAATGCGGTTAACAAGGCCCTGCACGAGAGCGATCGCATGGCCAAACAGGAACTGCAGTCGGTACCCGCCCAGGCAGAGACGGGTTCCTAGTACATTGTAACACAGATTATTACGGGTTTTCCGATGGGGCTTGTGAGGCGAGATCAAGGCAGGAGTAGGAAGGCGATGCTTGGCCATCTTCGACGGCGACCAACGCAGAGATCGTCCACAACCCCCATCTTCAAACCCGTCATAATGTGTGTTACAGCGTACTAGGATCTTTCACTTTCCCCTACAGCTTTCAGGCTCGAGTCACTGCTGGGTGCTACCTAAAATGGAAAAAACACTGTTTGAAAAGATCTGGGATCGGCATGTGGTTGACCAGGAAACGGGCCGGCCGGCGATCCTGTATATTGACGCTCATCTTGTGCATGAGGTGACCTCGGCCCAGGCCTTCGAGGGGCTTCGGCTAGCCGGGCGGAAGGTGAGGCGTCCGGATTTTACCCACGCCACAGCCGACCACAACGTACCCACTTCTGACCGCTCTCTGCCCATTCAGGATCCGATCGCCAAGCGGCAATTGGATGCGCTGGAGCAGAACTGCCGGGAGTTTGGCATCACCCTCTATGGGTTGGACAGCCCCCTACAAGGGATCATCCACATCATCGCGCCTGAGTTGGGAATCACTCAGCCCGGCATGACGATCGTCTGTGGTGACAGCCATACCTCTACCCACGGGGCCTTTGGGGCCCTCGCTTTCGGCATCGGGACCAGCGAGGTTGAACATGTTCTGGCCACCCAGTGCTTGCTTCAAGCGCGTCCCAAGACCTTCCGCATTTCCGTGCGCGGAGAGATCCCTCGAGGTGTGACTGCCAAGGACATCGTGCTGTACATCATACGAACGATCGGAACGGATGGTGCCAGCGGCCACGTCGTGGAATATGCAGGTGAGGTAATTGAGCATTTAACCATGGACGAGCGGATGACCGTCTGTAACATGTCGATTGAAGCGGGGGCACGGGCAGGGATGATCGCTCCAGACGAGACCACCTATGCCTATGTCGAATCGCGTCCTTTTGCTCCCAGCGGATCCGCCTTCCGTGAGTCGGTAGATTTTTGGCAGACGCTGCCTAGCGATGCCGGCGCCATTTTCGATCGGGAGACCGAAATCGATGTCAGCGATCTGGCTCCCCAGGTTAGTTGGGGAACCAATCCGGGCATGGTGGTCGACGTGACTGGGAGCATTCCTGAGCCGGATTCGTTTGATTCCGAGCATCATCGGGAAGCGACCCGTAGAGCCCTCGAATACATGGAGTTGAAGCCTGGGACACCGGTTCAGGAGATCCTGGTTGATCGGATTTTCATCGGCTCTTGTACCAATTCGCGTATTGAAGACCTTCGCAGTGCCGCTTCGATGGTCAAGGGAAGGAAAGTCGCATCGACCGTTCATGCGATGGTCGTCCCAGGTTCCCAGAAGATCAAAAAACAGGCAGAAGAAGAAGGGCTCGATCAAATATTTGTGGAGGCAGGCTTCGATTGGAGAGAATCAGGCTGCAGCATGTGTCTGGGAATGAATCCAGATATCCTCAAACCAGGGGAGCGCTGCGCTTCCACCTCGAATCGTAACTTTGAGGGACGACAGGGCCGTGGTGGTCGGACCCATCTGGTAAGTCCCAGCATGGCAGCCGCAGCCGCCATTGCCGGACGTTTTGTAGACGTTCGGGAGTGGGATTGAACCCTATCTAAGGAGTGGAGATGGGATGGAACCCTTCCGGAAGCATCAGGGACTGGTAGCCACGCTGGACCGGATCAACGTCGATACCGACCAGATTATTCCCAAGCAATTCCTAAAGCGAATTGAGCGAAGCGGGTTTGGTCAGTTCCTTTTCTACGATTGGAGACGTCGAGAAGATGGGAGCCCCAATCCGGATTTTGAGTTGAACCAGCCTCGGTTCGAAGGGGCCAGTATCCTGCTCGCGCGTGCTAATTTCGGGTGTGGCTCCTCTCGAGAGCACGCTCCCTGGGCCCTGTTGGACTTTGGATTCCGCTCCGTCGTCGCTCCTTCCTTTGCCGACATCTTCTACAACAACTGCTTCAAGAACGGCATGCTGCCGATCGTGTTGCCGGAGGAGCAGGTCCAGGAGCTGTTCCGGCGCACTGGGGATAATCCCAGATACACGCTATCGGTTAACCTGGAAGCCTGCACGATCTCGGATGATTTCGATCTGATCCTGGAATTCGAGATAGATCCCTTCCGAAGAGAGTCCCTCTTGGAAGGGTTGGATGACATCGGCCTGACCCTGCAGTATGAGGATAGGATCAGCGCGTTCGAAGCTGCCGGTCGGCAGTGAGCAGTGAGCAGTTTCGGACCAGTTGAACCGAAAAACTGACCTGTTACCCGGCGCTCTCCCTTCAACTTGGCTCCCTACTACTGGCAGATTAATTGCTCACGCCCACTGTGTTGAAGTGCAGCTGTTTCCGGCACTGCTCACTGTTTACTGCTCACTGATCTTTAAAGCCGAACCACCTGGGCAAACTGCAGCGCCGCTATCGCACGGATCTCATGGCCTACCTTCTCTGGGATCTGGCTGTCGGTGTTCAGGACTCCAACCGCATAAGGATGCTCTTCTCCCCGACCCAGGACAAAGGAGGCGATGTTGATTTTCTCTCGTCCCAGGATGGTTCCCAGCAATCCTATGACCCCTGGTTTGTCTCGATTGCGAATAAAGAGGAGGTGTTCCCCCAGATGTGTCTCCACGGGGATCCCGTCCACCGAGACCAGCCGTGGACTCCCCTGATGCAGCAGCGCACCTTCGACCCACTCCATTTGGTCCGATGATCGCAACTGGATACCGATGAGATTCGAGTAGGCACGCTTTCTATCGCTGAGGCTTTCCTCCACCGATATGCCCCGTTCCTTGGCCCGTGCATGGGCGTTTACTTCGTTAACCTCCTCCGACAGGATGGGTTGCAATAGGGCTTTGAGGATATAGTTGGTAACCGGCTTGTAGTTCAGATTAGTCCAATCGCCATAGTATCGAATACCAATTTCGGAGACGCGGAGCCGGGAGATTTGACTGATGAAGGAGCCCAGCTTTTCTCCGAGCTTGGCGTAGGGAAGAATCAGGGCGAGTTCTTGATTCGAAATCGACGGAAAATTGATGGCGTGGGAGATCACTTCGTGTTGAAGATAGTCGCTAACCTGGACGGCGATGTCCAATCCTATCTTTGCCTGGGCCTCGACGGTCGATCCAGCGATGTGGGGTGTGAGCACGGTGCGATCTGAGGCGAGCAGGCGGGGATTCACCTCAGGCTCTGCCTCGAAGACATCGAGGCCCGCACCTCCAAGGTGTCCCGTCTCGAGTGCATCGGCGAGGTCTTCCTCCACCACCAATTCACCACGAGCAGCGTTGACAAGGAAGGCCCCCTCCTTCATCAACTTCAGCGTCTGTCGGCAGATCAGACCTCTCGACTTCTCATTGAGAGGCAGGTGCAGGCTCACGAAGTCCGACTGCCGCAGAAGATCGTCCAACGAGAGCAGATCGACCCCAAGATCCGCAGCATATTTTTCGCCGACGAAGGGGTCGAAAGCCAGAACCTTCATCTGGAATCCGAGGGCGCGTTGGGCTACGAGAGAGCCTATCTGGCCCAGACCCACGATACCCAGTCGTTTTCCACTAAGCTCTTGTCCTATCAGGCCTGTCTTGCTCCAGCGCCCCTGACGCAAGGCCGAATCTGCCAGAGGAATCCTCCGAGCCAACGCTAGCAATAAGGTGAAAGCGTGTTCTGCAGCGCTGACACTGTTGACCCCGGGGGTGTTCATTACCAACACTCCCCTCTGGGTAGCGGTCTCCAGGTCGATGTTGTCGACCCCTGCCCCGGCACGACCGATGACGCGAAGCTTTGGGGCTGCATCCAGAACTGCTCGTGTCACCTTGGTCTTGCTGCGGACGATCAGTCCATCGGTACTGCGGATTTCAGCCAAGACTTCGGGCGTAGACGATTCTGGCCGATAGGCGACCTCGAAGCCGGGCTGCTCTCGTAGGTACTGAATGCCTAGCTCAGAAAGAGGATCGGCGACGAGTATATGCATAGCTGAAAACGATGAGGCGGGAAACTGCCTACCTCAGTGTCGATGGTCAGGCTATAGGACAGATCGGTTCAGTTCAAATGGGAATTAGCCCGAATCGAAGTTGGGCTGATCCGGACAGCGTCCTAGCTTACGGGTGTTTCGCTCTGATCCTCCGATCTCAGAACGAACCCGCTCTCTATCAGAGAGTCCAAAATCTCGCGGGCGTTCTCCTCGGGTGAGTAATCGATCGTGTTTACGACGATCTCCGGATCCTGGGGAGGTTCGTAGGGATCGTCGATCCCCGTGAATCCCTTGATCTCTCCGCGACGCGCTCGCGCGTACATGCCCTTGGTATCCCGTTGTTCGCAGACCTCCAGGGGCGTGTCGACGAAAACCTCAATGAAGTGCTCCTGACCTACCAGTGATCGCACCTCGTTCCGCGTGTAACTATAGGGGCTGACCGCGGCGCAGATGACCAGACCTCCATGGCTGACAAGCTCCGAAGCAACGAAGCCGATCCGCCGGATGTTGGTGTCCCGGTCCTCCTTGCCGAATCCCAGCCCTTTGGACAGATGGGTACGCACCACATCGCCGTCCAGTACGCTGACCTGTCTGCCATGCTCCTGTAGTAGCACGGTCAAGGCCTCGGCCATCGTGGATTTTCCCGACCCACTCAGTCCGGTGAACCAGATGCACGCGCCCTGTCGGTGGCGGGGAGGGTAGGCCTCCTTCAGAATTTCGGCTACCTCGGGACGGGTGAACCAATCGGGCAGAGTCCGACCGACTCTCAGGTATTCGTCTCTGACCTGGGTGCCCGAGATGGAGGCGGTGCGGGTCTCGGCGGGTACCCGGGTGACTTCCTCGTACCGTTTCTCATCGGGCAAGTAGACCAGTTCCGTAAAAGGGATCATGCCCATGCCTAATTCGGCCCCATGCTCGGAGACTAGTTCTTGCGCATCGTAGGGTCCGTAGAAGGGTTTGCCTCCCCTCCCTGGACCCGGACTGGCATGGTCTCGGCCCACGATTAGATGATTGGCTCCATAGTTGCGGCGGATGATGGCGTGCCACAAGGCTTCTCTGGGTCCTGCCATTCTCATGGCCAGCGGCAGAAGGCTGAGCAGGATCTGGTCTGGCTGATAGTATCGGCGTACCAACGCCTTGTAGGTGCGAACGCGTGTGAAGTGATCGACGTCGCCGGGCTTAGTCAGGCCGACAGCGGGATGGAGCAGCAGAGCTCCGCCTACTTGAGCTATCGCCCGTTTTGTCAGTTCCTCGTGGACCCGGTGCAACGGATTTCTGGTCTGAAAGGCCACTACGTTGGTGTGGTCCAGTTCCTCAAGCCTCGCCCGAGTCTGCGACGGAGTCATTCGGAGCTGCCAGAAGTCGTGACGCTGGGGCAGCTTTAGCACTCTCAGTCGGCCCGAAAGGTTGAGCCTTCCCCAGCCGTGCATCTCAGCCACCAGCGGATGCCGCGCATCCTGGGTGCCAAAAACCCGCTCAGCCACCCTCGCCAGATCCCACTCGTAGATCTCTTCGAGTCTCATGATTGCTATCAGGTCATTTCTGGAATCTCGAAGAGCGATCTCCTCGTCCAGGCGGATGCTTTCCTCAGGCGCGACGGGCAGCGTGAGAGGAATAGGGAAGAGTGTCCCATCAGCCAGGCGCATCTCCTCGACCACCCGCTCATGATCGGCCTCTCCCATGAAGCGGTCCAAGGGCGAGAACCCTCCAGTAGCTAGGACCTCAAGATCGAAGATGGCACGTTCAGAGATCTGAACCGATGGTAGCTCCGCGGCCTCGGCCTTCAAATCCTCAGCCATTTCTGGCTCAACACGGAGGTCGACCAGTCGTCCTCCCAGGGGAGTGATCAGTGAGGGCGTTACTTCTGCATGAGCGATCTTCGAATCCGAAACCGGACTAGACTGTTCGTCTAAAGTATTCATTTTTGTCTTTTTCAGCCTCTGGATAGAAGCACATTAATAATCAATGGAAAGCAGAAATGAGCCGAGATTGTCTGGGGTTGGGAAAGGCCTGTGGGAAGGTTTAACTTACCGCAGAACGAATCGCCGGTATCTCGGGAGAAGAGCCGCTCCGGACTGCGCAGTGGAGCCCGCATTCCCGGTTGCCGTTCTGTTCCCACCACCAGCGCCCAGCCCGCTCCTCCTCGCCAGCCTGGATGGCTCGGGTACAAGGGGCACAGCCGATGCTGGCATAGCCTTGCTGATAGAGGGGATGAGAGGGAACCTGGTTGGCCCGAATATAGTGCCAGACCTGATCTTCTGTCCAGTCCGCCAGAGGACTGAGCTTCATGATGGAGCCATGCTCTTGATCAGTTTCCACTTTTCGGATGTGGGTTCGGTTCGTGGTCTGTTCACGCCTCAGACCCACGATCCAGGCATCCAGTCCCTTCAATGCGCGTTCCAGCGGTTGAACCTTGCGGACCTGGCAACACTGCTGCCGTTTCTCGACGGATTCGTAGAACAGGTTGACTCCATGCTGTCCTACCAGGGTCTCGACCTGCTCGGCCTGGGGGAAGAGAACTTCAATCTGGACCTGGTACCGCTGGCGCACTCGATCCATCATCTCGTAGGTTTCAGCGGGCAGTCTGCCGCTGTCGATCGTGATGACACGGACATCCGAACGGATCCGGCAGCACATGTCCAGGATGACCATGCCAGCGGCCTGAAAGCTGGTGCAGACTGCAACACTCGGATGCCACTGGTTCAGCGCCCAATCTAGAATCTCCTCGGGCCGGCTGGTCTCCCAATCGGGAGCTCCAGACCCGATAAAGGGTTCTTCGGAATAACTTGTGAGTGCGCCCATTTCTCTTCTTTCCAACTACGGAGAATCGCCGAAGCGATCCGACTTCGCTATTCTCTACCTTTTTGATCGGTATTGTCAAGAATAGGATTAATTTTTCCCGAGAGTGTCAGTATGACGAAACCCGGTCCGTCAGAGCCGCGAACGACTTGAGCCGTAAGCACCATGAGGCCGAGTTCCGAGGAGAGAGCTGGACAACAGCAGAATCTCCCCTATTCCCAACCCAAGTTTCTTTCTCGAATGGGCCCAGCGCTACTAGGGGACGGGACCGGGCTGAATCAATCCAGGCCGAGTACTCGAATCAGGAAGGCCCAATGGTTTGCGACATCCTCGATCCGCATCCAGGTTGGCTTTCCCGCACCGTGTCCGGCGCGGGTCTCAATCCGGACGATGATCGGATTCGCACACCCTTGAGCCGCCTGTAGCGCGGCCCCGAACTTGTAGCTATGCCAGGGCACAACCCGATCATCGTGATCTCCAGTCGTGATCAGGGTGGGTGGATAGCAGGTCCCCTGAGACACATTGTGATAGGGAGAGTAGGCGTAGAGGGCCTTGAATTCCTCTGCCTGCTCGCTCAGGCCATAGTCGCTGGACCACTGCCTGGCGTTGGCGCTGGCGGTGTGGTAGCGCAGCATATCCAAGACTCCGACCGCCGGTAAGGTTGCTCCGAATAGTTCGGGCCGCTGTGTCATGGCAGCGCCGACCAAGAGGCCGCCATTGCTGCGCCCTTGTATTGCGAGTTTCTTGGGCGATGTATAGCCGCGCTGGATCAGCCACTCCGCGGCCGCAATAAAATCGTCGAACACGTTCTGTTTCTGGAGTTTGGTTCCTGCGAGGTGCCAAGCCTCACCGTACTCCGATCCTCCTCGCAGATTGGGCATTGCCAGCACTCCCCCCAGCTCCAGCCATACCATCCAGTCGGTGCGATACTGTGGTGTCAGCGCTACGCTGAATCCTCCGTAACCGTAGAGCAAGGTAGGATTCTGACCGTCCAGGGCGGCGTCCTCGTGGTGTACCAGGAACATCGGTATGCGGGTCCCGTCCTGACTTTCGAAAAACACCTGTTTCGTCACGAAAATGCTCGTGTCCAACGGGACGGTGGCTTTCTTGAAGAGGGAGCTGGTTCCGGTCTCCAGGTCGTAGCGGTAGACCGCCACCGGAGTCGTGAAATCGGTGTAAGAGTAGAAGGTCTCAGCATCGTCCAGGTGGCCGGCAAAGCCCTCGGCCGTCCCCACTCCTGGTAAGGCGACGGAGGCCTCGAAAGTGCCGCCGATGCCGAATACCTTAACGACGCTCTGCGCATGTTCCAGGTACTGCGCGATGATTCGGCCGCCAACCAGTGTTGCCACCTCCAGTACTTGTTCCCCTTCGGGGACGATCTCCTTGAGGCCGTCACCAGACCGGGCATCGGTGTCCACGGCAATGACGCGGCCGTTGGGTGCATCACGCGTCGTCTGAAAGAAGAACAGAGGGCCGTGGTTGCCCAGAAAGGTATACAGGGCATCCCAGGCGTCGAAGAGATGGATGACCTTCGTACTGCCCAGCTGCAGGTCCAGGTAATAGATGCCATTCGTGTTAAAACCGTCGGAGACTCTGATGATCAGGTAGCGGCCGTCCTGGGTCAGTTCTGGATACGGGTTTCGAGTGGGGTGATCTGTGATCGAGAATACCTGAAGGTCCTCTTCTTGTGGATTACCCAGCCGGTGAAAGTGAATACTGACCTGTTTCGAATCGTCGCCCTTGCCATCCGGGCCTTGGGGGTAGCGGCTGTAGTAGAAGCCCTGGTTGTCGCGGTTCCAGGAAACACTCGTGAACTTGGTATTCCTGAGCTCATCCTTCAGGTCCTCACCTGTGTTCACATCGCGAACCCGCCAGATGTCCCAATCGGTTCCTCCATCGGAAACGCTGTAGGCAAGCTTTGAAGCATCGGGGCTTGGAATGAACTGGGAGAGAGAGATGGTGGCGTCCCAGCTGAAGCTATTGGGGTCGACAAGGACTCGGGATGTCTGCTCAGGGCCCTCGCTGACATAGAGCACGCTCTGATCTTGGAGACCATCGTTCCGCTCAAAAAAATAACGTTCTCCCTCTTTCACGGGGACGGAGAATCGTTCGTAGTTCCAGAGCTCTGTGAGCCGATTCTTGATAGACTCATGCCGTGCAACCGATTCTAGATAGGGTTGAGCTAGGGCATTCTGCTGTTCGACCCACCTCCTGATTTCTTCGGAGTCCACTGCTTCCATCCAACGGTAGGGGTCGGCCACTCCGACGCCGTGGTAGTCGTCTAGCTGGTCGCCTCGAACAGCGCTTGGATAATTCATATTCTCCACCTGAGCATCGGGGGGGGGCGCATCCTGCGAACTACAGCCTGTCGCAGCAGAAAGTGAGATCAGAGTGAGGATTACCAACCTCACTGATGACGCTTCAGTATTGCTTGAGCGTAGTCTCAGAGTTGCCTCCATGATCGTGGAAGTCTATACCCTGTTAAGATAATGTGACAAATAGCGGACGCCCCTTCTTGCCCTTGCCCTCTCGTACCAATCAGCTCGAGTTCTTCGCTGGTTAGAAGTCTCGATAAACGGTTCAGGGTGCAAGAGTCGCCGGGCTGTTTCGTCAAAGTGACCCACCGAGGCTTTTGATCAGGTGAGGGTAAATGCAAGGGCAATGGCAATATTCCTCTCAGGATTGCTCGATTCAGCAAATGGCGTACTTGGGTGAGAGGATCTATAATTGGGTAACAATGCGGCCTGAAGGGAATCGGTTGGTCCAGCAGAAGACTGAGCTGGGGATGCGGTGTCTGACCCTCGTTCTTATTCTGGGTCCTGTTCTTCTGCTGGGTCAGCCTCAGAACGATCCTTCTCCCGACCTGGATCAGGAGTCAACCTCCACATTTCAGGATCAGATCTTACCCATACTCCAGACTCGCTGCCTTGGGTGCCATAGTCGTAAGGTTCGCAGTGGTGGACTCTCTCTCGAGAATCGGAAGGACGCGCTCGGTGGAGGGAGCCGCGGTCCAGCGATTGTCCCCGGGGAGCCCGATAAGAGTCGATTGATTCAGGCGCTGTCATACCAGGGCGCTCTGAAGATGCCTTTGGGCGGCAAATTGCCCGATTCCGAGATCGATGTGCTGCGGCGCTGGGTAGAACTCGGATTACCCTGGGAAAATCCCGGTCCTGGTACGGCTGGACACTGGTCCTTCCAGCCAGTACGACGTCCCCCGGAGCCCTCCGTTCTGCGGCCCGAGTGGGTGCGAAATCCGATTGACCGCTTCATTCTGGCAAAACTGGAGGAGCAAGGATTGCAACCGTCCCCTGAAGCGCGACCGGCGACACTGCTGCGTCGCCTCAGTCTTGACCTGGTAGGCTTGACTCCGGCTCCTTCGGAAATAGACGCGTTTCTCTCCGATGCCAGTCCCGCCGCCTACCGATGCCTGGTTGACCGTTTGCTTTCTTCCGAGCACTATGGTGAGCGATGGGGGCGTCGTTGGCTGGATGTAGCCCGCTACGCGGACTCCGACGGGTTTGCAGACGGACCTCGGCAGATCTGGATGTACCGTGACTGGGTCATCAAGGCGCTCAATCGGGATCTTCCGTTCGACCAGTTTGTCACCGAGCAGCTAGCCGGAGATCTGCTTCCTGATCCCAGTAGGGAGCAAAGGGTTGCTACCGGGTTCCACCGGAATACGGTCTTGAATCTCGAGGGAGGTGTGGATGTAGAGCAATATAGGGTCGAGGCTGTGGTGGATCGGGTGGAAACCACTGGGGCTGCTTTCCTAGGGCTGACTCTAGGCTGCGCCCGCTGCCATGACCACAAGTACGACCCCATCTCTCAGCGCGAGTTCTACCAATTCTATGCCTTTTTCAACAACGTGGACGAGAAGAGCCCGGAGTGGGAGAGCACGGACAAGCCCAAGCATTGGCCTCTACTGGAGTTTGGAGAGAAGGAAGAGTTCGCTAGACGCGAGGTGATCCGTGTCCAGCTCCAGCTTCTGACCCAGGAGTTGGAAGACTACGAAATCGAGCTACTGTCGCGCTTCCCGAAGTGGGAAAGGGAATTGACGACGGAAGCTCGGGGCAAGCTGAAGCCAGAGATCCAGCGGATCCTGGATCTTCCACTGGATCAGCGAAATGAAAACCAGACCAAGACCCTCAACAATCTCTACAAGGAGATGGACCTGGGCTATTCGACTCGGCAGAAAGGTGTCGAGGCTCTCAAGGCCGTCGAGCCGAAACTGTCGAGTACCCTGGTGATGGAGGAGCTGCCTACTCCAAGGGACGCCTACATCCATCTGGGAGGCGAGTTCACCCGCCGCGGAGATCCGGTACAACCTGGTGTTCCAGCGGTCTTGCCTCCGCTTGCTTCCGACGCGAGGCCGACCCGCCTGGATCTCGCCAGGTGGCTTGTTCATCCCGGGAATCCCCTGACGGCGAGGGTCACGGTAAACCGCATCTGGCAGCGCTATTTTGGCACTGGACTGGTAGACACCGAGAATGACTTTGGAGTTCAGGGATCTCCACCGTCCCATCCCCTGCTTCTGGATTGGCTGGCTTCCGAGTTGATCCGGAGCAATTGGAGTCTGAAGGCGTTACACCGGCTGATTGTGACTTCGGCTACCTATTGTCAATCCTCGGGCTACCGTTCGGAACTCCAGAAGATCGACCCAGGAAACCGTCTGCTGGCGCGCCAACATCGACTCCGACTAGAGTCGGAAGTGGTGCGAGATGTGTGCTTGGCTGCCAGCGGTCTGCTGAACCGGGAGATCGGGGGACCCAGCGTCTTTCCGCCTCAGCCTGTGGGAGTGAGCAAGCTGGGCCACAGTCAGCGTGAATGGAAGGCCAGTGGCGGTAAGGACCGCTATCGCAGGGGACTCTATACGCATTTCTGGCGATCAACTCCACATCCCGCGTTGATGGTGTTCGACAGTCCGAATGGGGTAACCAGCTGCACACGGCGAAGCCGCTCCAATACGCCGCTGCAGGCATTGACTCTGCTCAACGACGAGGCCTTTTTTGAATTCGCCCAGGGCCTGGCCCGGCGATTGATGCTCGAGGCTTCTCAGCAGGATTCCGAAAGGATCGACTACGCTTTTCGACTCTGCCTGACCCGCGAACCTACTCGGAAAGAGAGATCCCAGCTGGAGAAATACCTTGCCCAACAGCGGGAGGATCTGCGGGCTGAACCGTCTCAGGCCCGTACCCTGGTTTCTGCGGATTCGGAAGAGAATGATGTTCAGGAACTGGCTGCCTGGACCCTGCTCTCCAGCGTTCTGTTGAACCTGGATGAGTTCATCACCAGAGAGTAGGGTGTTGCACGAAGTTTTGGCACAGTAGACGATGGGACGGGACAGGAGACTAGGATGAGTACGAGGCTTAGCTGGCTGCAGGAGACTACCCGGCGGCATTTCTTCAGCCGCTGTTCCATGGGGCTGGGCCGCCTCGCCCTGGCCTCACTTCTCACCGACGGAAGACTCCTGGGTCAGGACTCGGCCGCAGCAACTCCTTCGATGCCCAAGGAGCCCCACTTTCCGGCCCGTGTCCGAAATATCATTTTTCTCTACATGGTAGGTGGTCCCAGTCAGCTCGACCTGTTCGACGACAAGCCTAGACTCCGCGAGTTGGATGGAAGGCCGATCCCGGACTCCTTCCTGGAGGACAAGCGCTTCGCCTTCATGGACTCTTTTACCAAGGAGAAGCCACAGCTTCTGGGCTCCGAGCGGGTGTTTCGGCGCTATGGTCAGTCGGGGAAGACCGTCTCTTCCTGCCTACCGCATATCGCCTCCGTCGTAGATGATCTGGCCTTTATCTCGACGGTTTCCACGGACAACTTCAATCACGGCCCCTCACAGGTCTTCAGCAATACCGGATCTAGCCGACCCGGTAGGCCTAGCATGGGGTCATGGATCAGCTACGGTCTGGGGAGCGAGGCTCAAGACTTGCCGGCCTTCGTGGTCTTGCAGTCCGGTCCGCTGGGACCCCGAGCTGGCGCCACGAACTGGGGGAGCGGATTTCTCCCTAGCAGCCATCAGGGCGTCCCCTTCTTCAGCGGCGGAGACCCTATCCTGAACCTTTCCAGCCCCGGAGGCATGAGCCATCAGAGCCAGGGGCAGAGGGTGGAGGCGATCCGAAGACTCAATCTAGCCCATCTGGCCGAGACCGGAGATCCTGAGATCTTGACTCGGATTGCGTCCTATGAGATGGCCTACCGGATGCAGACCAGCGGTCCGGAGTTGATCGACTTCTTCCAGGAATCTCGGCAAACCCTGGAGATGTACGGCGCCGAGCCAGGTGCCCGATCGTTTGCCAACAACTGCCTTCTAGCACGTCGCCTGGTGGAGCGTGGCGTGCGTTTTGTGCAGCTCTATCACAGCCAGTGGGACCACCATGGGAATGCGGATGTGAACCTTCTGGAAGGGCTAGACCAGGTTTGCCTGGAGACCGACCAACCCTGCGCGGCCCTGATCCGGGATCTCAAACAGCGCGGACTTCTGGATTCGACCCTGATCATCTGGGGAGGCGAGTTCGGCCGCACGCCCATGGGGGAGAAGCGGGACTCCATCGGCCGGAACCACCATATCGATGCCTTCTCCATGTGGTTTTCCGGCGGAGGTGTCCGGGGTGGCCAGACCATAGGGAAAACCGATGAGTTAGGTTTCTCTGCCATAGAGGATCCGGTTCACACCCACGATATCCATGCGACTATCCTCCACCTGCTGGGACTCGACCACACTCGGCTGACCTTCCGTTTTCAAGGACGGGAATTCCGGCTCACAGATATTGCTGGAAAGGTGATCAGCAAACTGTTGGTGTGACGTGAATCCTTGTCTGTGGTCGTCATGAAGGCAGGTGGAAACCAAGTCTCTCCGACCAATCGCCGGTTGTCAGGGCAGCTCTTGTGGCTCTTGTCGACTGCTTGTTCGGTCGTGGCTTTTGTGAAGACAGCTGTTTCCCATCTTTCCAGCCTGGTGTATAGGAGTTATACTGGCACACATTGGGTTTTCTGAGCCGATCTTCGGTCAAGACTAAAAGAACTGCGGGTTTTTCCTTCATCTTGATCCTGATTTGGGTCGTCTGCTCGACAGCAACGGGCTGGACTCCGTCGTCGGCTCCCGGCCAACCCCACCCGAGCCCTTATGGAGCAGCGCAGCGCACGGTCTCGCCCGTCCTGTCGGGGGCGCACTACCGCGTCTTGGGGCGAGCCCAGCGAGTAAGAAGAAAGGGGTTCGCAAGAAAGCAGAGAGCGCCGTCCAGGAGACCGTCCAAGCCAGGTATGGCGGACAGGTGAGCTGGGGATACTTGCGCGTCCACAACCCGGACCTGATTGTCTCTATGCTGCAGGACGCCAATGCAGGAAAACTCAGATGTTCGGCCCTAACGGGGCTAGGCAGCCCAGAGAAGTTGGATCGGTTGCTCGCCGTTTCCAAGAACGTGGGTGAGAGTCGGAGGCGATCGAGATCATCCATGAAGAGATCGGCCAGCTCTCAGAAGAACGACGCCCCTCCGGCCAAGGCAAAGGGTCCCAGCAAAACCAGCCCCAAAGTGGTCTCCAGTCATACCTTGTCTGCTAGATCTGAGGTGTTTTCCCAGACCAGCTGGGGGCAGATGCTCGCAGCTTCCGGTGGCCTGGCGCTTATGAGACAGGTAGACTGCGCACCCAGGTCGCTGCGGTTTTCTCCGGTATATGATGGGCAGTCTTCTCGGGAAACTTTTAAGGTGACCTCACCGACGGATGGCTCCCTTAGGGCTGCTTTGCCTGAAGACAGCCCGTTCCCAATCTACGCCATGAGAGCGCATAATGGCGTACTGTCGACTCTTGTGGTTAGAGACAACCAAAGTCTCAACTTGATTGTCGCAAGCCCACTGACCCCGAACCCACTCGAAACGTTACTTGAAGACGAACGAGTAAAGCTTGGCATTCTTGAAGTAGAAGCGCAGCTTCACCGGTTTCCCCTCCAGCTTGCTCAGATCCGAAGATCCCTTCCATGAAGCCACCTTCGAGAGCCCTCCCGTGGTCATCGGATCGGACTCCTCAAAGCCATACCCTTTCATGAACTGGTGATCCGGTCCCAGAATCTCAATCCGAACCTCGCAGGGGCCTGCTCCCCACTGACGCAGCGCGGACTTCACATTCAGATGCAAGCGACTCCCCGAGAAGCTGAACGAACGCGTGGTCAGCTGGCTGAAGGTGCCCGCGCTGGCCTTGGAAGTCCCCAAGCGGTTGAGTTTCATGGCACCCTTGGCCCCGTTCACCGAAACGAAGCCGTCTTGCCGACTGATGGCAAGTCCGACGGCGCCAATGGCCTCATCTCCAAGCTCCAGCAGGTGTTCCGGAGAGCGCCAGTTGGCACCTGTATAGTAGCTAAACATCCTGCCGTCCACGACGACTGGCTGATCTGGGTATACCACCGAAGAGTCGAAATCTCCGTTATCTCCCCGGCGGATAAATGGCTCCCTGAACTCCCGGTTGTAGTGAATGCCGTCGCGACTGAAGACGATCTGGGGCAGGATCGTGGTGTCGGTGGTTCGAAAGTTCCACAGCAGCCCTACATAGACACCCTGGTAGGTAATCGCCGGCATGTTGTAGAACTCGGTATCCGGATAGTCCTTTTCATCCGGCACGATGATGGTCTCCGGGACGCCCCAATGGATCATGTCGGGGCTTTCCACCCGTCCAATCAACCTTCGATCCAGTGAACAACGCTGATGGAGGCAATTCTCCAGGTGGGCGGCGTAGGTCTTTCTGATGGGGTCCCATCCCACGAACTCCGTGGGTCCCCACCGACCAATCCGGGGAGAGGTGTCGATGACCGGATTGTCGTCATAGGCGGTCCAGTTCAATCCGTCGGGTGAGAAGTAGAGGTCGAACTGCATGGTGGTATCGGTGGATCCGTGGCGAATCAGGCCTTTGTAGAGCTTGCTGGGATCGGTTTCGTTGGAGTCCCGGAACATGTAGGGCATGACCTGTTTCTTGGGAATCAGGTTGTTGGCCTTGGATCCATTGAACTCGACGAGATTGAGTACGGGTTTCTCCCAGTGGATTCCATCCTTGGAGGTTGCCAGGCAGCTAACAGGTTGGCCTTCACCGTCCACGATGATCTCTTTTTCTCCCTGTGTGGCCCTGAAGGTGTAGCCGCTATAGATCATCTTGAAGGCACCGATTTTTTCGTCCCGGAAAACATGTGAGACCCGGACGTCCTTGCCCTCCCAGGGATGTTCAGGGGAAATCACCGGATTGTGCTTGACCTTCACGGCCGGATTCATCACCCGTCGTGCCCCGCTGATGCTCTCGATCAGGGAGTCATCCACGAAGAGTTGTCTTTCCGGGCCCAACTGGATCAGTTGTCCCAGAGCGGTATTGCCGGCCACTGCTATCAAAATCAAAAACAGGTTTGCTCTCATTTCTCTCCTTCGGTCTTCGAAAGTGAACTACTCGTCTAGTCTTTGCCGTTGAGACCTTCTACGACAGCGACAAGCCAAGTCTCCAGAATTACGTGGATCCTATTCTCGCCAATTATCAAGGAACTAACAGCCCCTGAAGATTTTGCTGCTGACCGCTCGCTCCTCGCAAATTGGACTCATATTGTGCTAACGAGTCAAGTCGCTCGCGGTTCTGTCGGATGTTGGTTCATGCTGTCGCCAAACGGCAACCATAACCTGCAACCTGAAACCTCAGGTTCCCCAGCTCCTTCGAATCGCGTACCCTGTTCGGACAGAACCCTTTGTAGCAATTATCTCAAGGAGGATGCGATGCCATTTATCAACGTGAAGATGCTGGAGGGCCGTACCCAGGACCAGAAACGTCGCCTCGCAAAGGCCCTTACCGATGCGATCGTGGAGATTTGCGAAACGAAGCCGGAGGGCACCAAGGTTGTTATCGAGGAGATTCCTCGTGGGAACTGGGCCTCCGGGGGGGTCTTGATCTCGGATCGGTGAGGTAACCCGGTCGACTGCGTTTTTGAATAATGGCTAAGCTGACGATCGCAGTAGTGGGTTGTGGGAGCTTCGGGGCCCATCTTGCCGAGCTCATCGCCACACTACCTCAATTTCAGATAGTAGGTCTCTGTGACCCCGAGACTTCGAGGTTGAAGGCCCTGGCACGAAGTCTGGACGTGCCCGGGGCCTCCACGCTCCAGGAGTGCCTTTCCGACTCAAAACCCCAGGCCGTGCTCTTGACGGCCCCCAATCATCTCCACCACACCCTGGCGCTGGAGTCAGCTGAGGCAGGGAAGCACATCTTCTGCGAAAAGCCCATGGCGCTCAACGTCGAGGAGTGCCATGACATGATCGAGGCTGCCGAGAGAGCGGGTGTCAAGCTGATGGTTGGGCATAAGCGGCGCCTTCGTCCGCAGTACCAGAAGATGGCGGAGGTGGTTCGAAGTAGGCGACTGGGGCGTGCCCTGGCAGTGAACATCAACGGTTTCTACCATCGCGATTGGTGGGGCTGGTGGCTCAACCGCGAGCAGGGAGGAGGGCTTCTCCATGCGTCCGGAGTACACGATATCGACTTTCTTCGGTACATCTGCGGTGAAGCAGGATCTGTCTTCGCCCGGAGTCCGGTTAAGACCGATCATCGCAGCGACTACGAAGACTCAATCTCGCTCATGATCCATTTCGAGTCGGGTGTCGTGGGGACGCTGCAGGTTTGTCCCTTCTCGGGTGTCCGCACCTTCCGCGAGGCCTTTGGTGTGCACATCGTCCTGGAGCGGGGAGGGGTGCTCTACAACCCCTCTGACTTGAGCGTCTCAATTCAGGGGTGGGAGGGTCAGGAGGAGAGACTGGAGTTCGATAATGAAGCTGGATTTCGACAGGCATACACGAGTGAGCTGACTAGCTTTGCGGCCTGGGTGTTGGAGGACCGGAAGCCGATACTGACGGGCTGGGATGGCCTGCGCTGTGTGGAGATCATGGAGGCTGCGTATCTTTCGGCTCGCTGTGGACGAGAGGTTCAGCTACCTCTTCCCCGACACCAGGCCCCGAGCCTTGTTCTTGGACCGATTTCCCAGCGGCAGTCCCTGGAAAAGGCCGAGCTGTACGCGCGAGGGCTGTCCATGCCAGAGGGTCCAGCTTTTGACGGGGAAGGGAACCTCTTCGTCGCCAATTGCCGCGCCGATTTCGTCTCCAAGATCTCGCCTGTTGGAGAGGTTTCGCATTTCGTCACCACGGGCGGAAAGACGCAAGGAGTTGCCATCCATCCCGATGGGAGTCTGTACATCACGGACCATGCACATCAGAAGCTCTTCAAGTCGAGCTCGGAAGGATCTCTGGAAGTGTTTTGTGACCGTTACCAGGATGGGACTTCCCTGAATGGTCCCAACGAGATCCTTTTCGGGCCCAATGGGAGGATCTATTTCACCGACCCAGGGAAGGCCTGGCGCGGCCGCCCTGGGGGCAGGCTTTCCCGGGTATCGGAAGAGGGATTGGCCGAGGTCCTGGCAGATGGGCTGGAGTTTACGAATGGCCTTGACTTTTCGCCGGACGGCTCGCGGATCTATGTTGTTGAAACCACCACCGGGAAGGTTTTGACCGCGCTCCTGGATCGGGAAGGAAGACTGGCCGAAGCCTTGACCGAGTTCGTGCATTTCGGAGGGCGAGTAGGTCCTGATGGCATTCGTGTTGCCGCCAACGGGGATCTCTATGTTACGCTTTTCGGGCATGGCCAGATCGCCGTTGTTTCGCCAGAGGGAGATGAGATCGATCGACTTCGCGTTCCCGGTCTTTTCCCGACCAACGTCATTTTTCGGGGGACCAACCTCCTGGTTTGTGAGGGACAGACCGGAGCGATCTGGAGGTTTAACCTTGGAGTGAAGGGAGTTCTATCCTATGCAGAGCGTATCTGGTTGAAGGAGGCCGAAGGAGGCCTTTCGGGGGTGAAAAACTGCTCTCGAAAAACCAGATAGCATCCGAGGTATTAGGTGCCTACTGGGCTTGGCCCTATTCTTGGGAGCCGCTGTTCCGGCAGCGGGGACGGGTCGGCTGAAGGCAATTTTCCGACAGTGAAGGATGCAGCCCAACCGGGCGCGGGCACCGTCCCTGCGACGGACCCCTCCGGCTCGTCGAGTCCGTCGTAGGACGGGCACTCTTGCCCGTCTTGGACAGCGACGGGAAGGAGTGCCCATCCTACAGTCTGACTGAGGGCTCTTCTGAAATCTTCCAGCCATTGAGAGTTCAGATCAGTCCCACCCCCGCTACGCTGCCCCATTCGAGAAAGAAACTTGGAGTCCCGGCCGTGGCGGCGGTCTCCAGGCCGCCGTGTATCGAGCTAGAGGCTCGAAAAGAAGAATACTTCGGCCTGGAGACCGAACCCACGTCGACCCGCCGGAGCCAAATGAAGTTTCAGATCAGTGGGCGACGTGGATCAGGCTGGCGCCTTCGCTGGGATCGATTGGGATGATCGAATGTCCTCGATTTCGCCACCAGTCGATGGCTTTGTGGTGATGTTGCGCCGCGACGTGAATTGAGATCAGACCTCCGAGCCCGGCTCCGCTGATTCGCGCGCTTGCCTGTTCAGGACCACACTCCTGTTCCATGAAGTCGCGAAACTGGTCCACCCATGCGTCGATTATGGGGAGGCTGCGCTGAAAGGCCTCCTTGGGTGGCTTGCGGCCCCATCCGGTCAGGGCCGGGTGCCCCTCCGAGGTTCTTCTGAAGGGATCGTAGATGGCTCGATCCCCATCGTGGGCCTGGTTGCAGAGGCGAACCAGCTTAGAGATGTCGCCAGCAGACAATGCGCCGATATAGGCGATGCCTCGTCTGATTTCCTGGATGCCGTAATAGGCCATCTGGCGCATTGGAATGCGGGTCGTGGAAACAGGCTGGCGTCCGAGGGGCGCCAGGTCAGCGGCTAGCTCTACCAGTTCTTCTCGGAGGTCGGGCAGGGAAGCTTGAAGTACCTCTTGGATTCGCTCCAGTGTCCAATTATTGGGAAGCTGTTCGAGTAGCTGGTCGACGAACTCGGGTCGGTAAGAGTGCTCTGAAAGGGATCCGGCCACCGTCAACTCGCGAAGAAGTCCACAGCGCGAAACCTGGCTTCCACTCGACAGTAGGATATCCTCCAGGGGACGGAGTTCTTCTACGGTCCGCGAGAGGTGGCGCATCCAGAGCACCGCCAAGGGCGGCGTTACATTGCCAAGCGTCTTGGTATGTCGGGAGAAGCTGCTGAGCCAGGGGTCTGATCCTGGGCTATCCATCCGGTCCACACCCGAATCAACGGCGAAGACGCGTAGGTCGGCTGGGATAAGAGGACGTTGGTCGACGCGGTCGGGTGAGTACCAGAGAACGGTCGCCCTTCCCCGACGGCCCTCGAGGATGGCGGTGATATCCGACATGCCTCCGAGATCTCCCACCAGGTAGGCTGCGTAGTCCAGGTGTCTGAGTTCGGAGGAGGAGAGTAAGGGGCTTGAGTGCCCCGGTTGCACCTCCCAGAGCGAGTTCAGGGCAAGGCCCAGGCCCGCAGGAAGTGCAGAGGAAGCACTCAACCCCTTGCCCGAAGGGAGATCGCTTTCCGAAATCAGGATTCTCAGACCCTGGTTCTGCAAGGCTCGGTGGCGGCGTCTATCCGAATCTAGCCAGCCGGTCCGCATGAATGCGAGGGTCCCCTTAAGCAAGCCCTCCCAGGTGTGGCTCGTGCTTTGTCGCTCTGTCCAGTGGAGCCAGTCCGAGCGTCCCCGGATATTCTCGGCGTTGGAGGGAAGCGCATCGGAATCTGAGATCCCGAAGCACAAAGGATGGTGGAGCAAGTTCAAGTTCTCGGCTCGGACCAAAGCGTCGGTGGTCCGCTGGACCAGGGCCAGAAAGCTTTGATGCGTGGCGACATCGACCGACATCCCTCCGATGGAGGGCAGATCGCAATGACCACCGAAGATGCGAGCCCGACCGGGGCAACGGACCAGGACGATAGGCGCTCCGTCGACGAAGATCCTGCGATCGAGGCCATCCCTGATCAGCTTCCAAGCCTTGTTGACTTCGGCCTCGACATGTCGTGAGCCTACTAGCCCCTCCAAGGCATGGGGCAGTCCGCCGGGATCTGAATTGTCTGCAACCCGTGCCCACTCGGAGAGGGAGAGGCCGGCCGCGGTGCTGTGGTGTTTGTCTGAAGTCTGTTCTCTTGACACCAGGATTGAAGCGTGACTTGATCGTCCTCTAGCCCGAAGAGTCTACCTGCCCAATCGATCGTTGAAAAGGGAAGTTGTCCAGCCGGTGGCCGAAGCCACCGGCCAGATCCGGAGGATCAGGAATAGAAAAACGCCAGGGTGCCCAGTGCAATGCCGATCAGGCTCACGGGCGCCCACGCCAGACTGCGTTTCCATGTGGGAGCGAAGTCATGCAAACTGGCCAGGGTCACCGCGCCGGCGCTGAGGCCCGAAGTCAACAGGAAATAGACTGCACCGCAAAAGAGGGTGACTGTTACCCCGAGGGCAGCGTTTCCGATCTGGTTGGCATCAGGGGTTCCTATTATCGCCAGCAGCAGCGACAAGAGATGTCCCGTAAGAAAGGCCACGACCGTAATCTGAGCGATGTTCAAGATTCGGCGATAACCGCCCCGGACCTTCATCCGGAGGTTGAAGGGCAAGGCCTCGGCAACGGCGATCAACACCGCTGCTTGCGGCCCCAGATGCAGCATTGCCGAGACGACAAAGACATCGCTCAGAGTGATCCAGAGACGGTCGCTAAACAGCCCTATTCTGAACGGAAAGCAGGTGGTGAGGGTTGTCAACCCAACCAGGTAGAGCCAGTCTAGCTGGGGTTGTCCCAGCGTGTGGACCACACTGTAGAGAAGCAAAGGGAATGCTCCCAGGATGACGGTCACAATGTAGCTCTTGGCCTGATTAGGCGCCCGATCCTAGAAGAACCTCAGCTGAGTCATCCGCAACAGATGGCTGCCCGAGAAGGTGTCCTGCTCCGTCCCCTGCCGAGAGAGCTGAATCTGGTGTGCGTAGTAGATACCCACGATCAGAGGCACGATTGCCAGGGCCAGGAAGAATCCTATTGATTGCGTGGAGAGAAAGATCACCGCGGCGACGGATGCGTTGGTCAACATGGAAGGAGAAATCCGAAGTAGATTCTGCCTCCAAAAGGTCACCATGGCTGGGTTGTTACCAGGGACAGAGCAACTGTCACCAGGGTGGAATTGATCATGAAGAACAGGACCGTACAGAAGAAAAGCGTCAGGAGCAGTCCAATTATCGGAGGCCCTTGAGTGGAGTCGAGAAAGAATCCCTCACCCATGCCCTCTTGGTAGACTTCGCCCACTAGAAACGCGACCTGAGACATATTGGACAGATACTTATAGAGTCTACGGATCCTGAGCCTCGCGCTGCTGACCAAACCCTCGATTGCGCCAATCAGGACCGTCACCTCGAAGCCAAACAAGAGAAGCGCAGCAAAGATGGAGAAATCACTGGCGCTGATGGTAATGGAACCCCGTTTTCCGTTCGCGAGGCGGATTCTGGACGACAGACAGCTGCTCAAGGCGGTGCAACCCTGCTAGATAGAGCCAATTGTGCGTGTCCAACTGTGTGACGACCTGGGCACAGTAGGCAATCAGCGGCAGGCCCAGAAGAATGATGAAAAAGACGTATCCCCTGGCTCGACCGGGCATCACGCTCTGGGAGAACTTGATATTCGTCGTCTTTCCCCTCTTACCAGGGACAGGGACGGGATCTGAGTCTCTCCGGTTCATGACTGACCTTCGCTCCTGCTGAACCTGGGGCGTCCAATGATCTGTTCAGCACAGACCCGGATGATCGGGTAGGTTGGAGAAAAGAAGATGGGCTTGACAGAAGCACCGGAAATCACGGCCTTCTTCTCCCAAGGCCTGGAACGGTTGATCACAAAACCTCCCCGGGTTTCGCGGATCCACCTTCGGCAACTGATCAACCCTATCGAAAAATCGACTTAGATCTCAGCTTTGCGTCCCGAGTCTTTCGAGCTTCGGTAGCCCTTTCGCCGTGGTTTCGAAATCAACTGGACTACCTGACAGCAGTCTCTACGTAATTCGAGATTGTCTTCCTCAGGTAGAGTCTTTTCGGTCGATCTGCGAGAGACTTTAGCTCTTTTCTTCGAGCGTCCACTCTATGTCGATGAAATTTTGGACTCTGCTAGCGGCTCCATGGGGAAAGTAGGGTAGGCTGGTTGGCGTATCGGCGCATCTGGAAGGTGAGGCGATCTCCACTACCTGGTTCCAATCGTATGGTTACGGAAGATCCGTCAATTTGACTTCGTTGACCTTTTCGCTCGACAGAGGTGAATTGATGTTCTGCATATCCGCCGGCCTGGACGACGATCTCCCGCGGATACACGGGGTTGAGGTTGACCAGGGTCACACTGACTGAATTGATGCTGAGGCTGTCCACCAACGCAGCCACTTCCTCAGGCGGGCCGGAGCGCCGTCTGGCGGGATCGAAGTAGCGCAACCGACTGTGCAAGGTCCGGACGACGCCGGTTGAGTAGTAGCCGCCCAGCATCAGGTTGTTGAGGGTTTCGGTTCGAGCTGGGTTGAGGGCCATGAACCAGTCCGGCAGGCGCGTGTCTGGTGTCGTGGGATCCTCTTCAATCTCCCGGGCCGCTTTTCGAACCGATTCCAGGTCGGCGCGCAGCGCCCGTTCCGGGTAGCCCGAGTCATTTCCCTCCAGGAAACCAAGCCAGCCGGTCTTGGGGATCCGCTTCAGGTCTTTGCGATCCATCGACCACATGTAGATCTCGGTCAGAAGGTGGTGCGGCAGCTTGTCGGTCCAGTTGTACCATTCGGCCCGATCCGAGTACTTATAGCCCCGTGGGTCGCCGTAATTCCAGGGGATCTGCGTCTTGCCAGCCACGACTTTCTTGAGGGAGTACAGGTTGTCCAACTGGCGGCGCAGCACCCCGATGTAGGCGGGATCGCCGGTCAGCAGGAAGGCATTTCCGAAGCCATCCCAGGGACCGAGGTAGAAATTGCCCCGATGTTTGATAAAACCCACTTCGGCATCGAAGTTGCTAAAGTTCCAGCCATAAAGGCCCTTCCACCACTGCCCTGACTCGCCACCCAGCTTGCCGTCCAGACCCACTTTGGTCGGAATATTCCCTCCATTGGAGGCGATGCGCTCCTTCCAAGCATCCACATATTCGAGAAGCCAATCTCGATATTTCCTTTCTCCAGTGAGAGCGTAGGCGTTCACCGCTAGGTTGGTGGCGTACAGATTCAAGTGGCTGTCGCCGACGCTGTCCGTATAGTTTTCGCAGTGGGCCAGCATCTTGGGATAGTGCTCGTCGAAATCGAGCATCCTCCCCCTACCGGCTGAACTGTGTAGGAAGTGGAAGCGTCCACTGATAGGATCCCCGACCCAATCATAGACCGTCGGTTTCCGCATCATCGGGCCCTTGCTGCCTGTCCACACACTGCGGATCACCTTGTGCACGGGATCGTAGTTGGGCACGTCCGGATCCTCCGCCATATAGAAGCCGGCAAACCGCTTCATGCGTTTCCGGTAGAGGGAGTCTTCCGGGGTCGACAGCCCTTGAGAAATGAAGGACTGCATGCCCTCCAGGGTATGGGCCCAATCAGACATCGTGATGAATTCCTGAAAGTAGGCCCCTTCTCGAGCCAGATCGGTCTTCTCGGTTCGCAGCTCGGCGTACTGGAGCCAGTGACCTTCCTGGGCCCGGCTATAGTCCTCCAGAACCGAATCGGAACCTCCCAGGGCGTGAAGCAGAGGCCAGTTGTGGAAGGTCTCGATGGCATCGTCCGGACCGTCAATGACGCCCCAGCGGGGACGATGCAGCAAATATCCCCTCTCGTCGAGAGCCCAGTCGGCGAGCTGGCTGCAGGCCTCCGATGAAGACCGAAGCAGCTGACGCTCCAGCAGGGCCCAGGTGGGGGGGGACATAGGGGTGTCGACGACCAAAGTGCCGCTAGCGGCGAAGGAAGGGGGAAGAGAGACTAGAAAACTCGCTAGGACTCCGCACGCTAGTCCTGTCCAGCGAAGGACGGGTTTCGAAGATGCCGAGTCCCAGTGGGCAGGGGTACCGTGGAGAACCAAGTTTGCTATGGAACGGCGTTGACGGTTCATCTGTTTCCCCCCTTAGACCCAAAATAAGTAGATGGAAGTGGATTAAATCACCTGTAAACACCTGAAATGCCTGACCTGGCGGGTATTCTGGAGTTCGACAAAGAATCTTCAGAGAGGCCCGAAAGGAGGCATTTCAGGTGAAGAAAAAGCATAGCGCAATCCTCCGAAAACGGGAAGCAGAGGTGGCCACTCGGGTGAGCCCCAGCTGGAATGGTCAAGCTCCAAA